>CATKAZ010000130.1 GCA_949745795.1 uncultured Oscillospiraceae bacterium
AACTATGTAATGCGGATATGGCGGAATAGGCAGACGCGCTAGCTTCAGGTGCTAGTCCTCGCAAGGGGGTGCAGGTTCAACTCCTGTTATCCGCACCAAAAAAGCTCGGTTAAACCGAGCTTTTTTTATTTATATTATTTCCTTTAAATAAATATACTTGAACTTACATTAAAATCACCGTTCATTTCAACTTTATGTTGGTAAGTTCGGCGTTTCTTGGCGGTCGGCTTTGCCAAACGCTGTGTCTGCGACACCGTTGCTTTAACCCGCAATTAAATAACCACAAAGCGGATAACACAACACTCTCCCAATGCTTTAGCCTTTTACGATTGGGGATGGCTTTTTTATCGCAGAACAGTTAATTGCCATTATATATGTCTATTTTATTAAATTTTGTGTATAATAATATCGCATTACTTTTATGATACAGATTTTTTAGAAAAAACTTGGCTATGTGAGTACCGTTTAAGAAAAGAGGATTATTAATTATGAAAAAAATTAAAGCTATTCAGTATGGATGCGGAAAAATGAGCAAATATACATTGAGATATATGTATGAGCATGGAGTTCAAATTGTCGGTGCAATTGATATAAATCCTGAAGTGGTTGGTATGGATATTGGTGATTTTGCAGGGCTTGGCGTCAAAACGGGTGTTATTATCAGCAGCAATGCCGACGAAGTCTTAGACAATACCGATGCTGATATTGCAGTTGTTACACTTTTCAGTCTTGTTAGTGAGTGCTATGAACATTATGTTAAATGTTTAAGCCATGGAATCAATGTTATCTCAACCTGCGAGGAGGCAACTTATTGTTGGACAACCGACCCTGTACGTGCCAATAAACTTGACGTTATAGCAAAAGAACATGGCTGTACATTTGTAGGAAGCGGAATGGAGGATACTTTCTGGATAAATATGATTGGAATGATTTCCGGAAGTTGTAATAGTATTAAAAAAATTGAAGGTTCAGTAAGCTATAATGTTGAGGATTACGGACTGGCTTTGGCAAAGGCTCATGGGGTAGGATTAAGCGCAGAGGAATTTGAAAGTCAAATTGCACATCCTGAAACCATAGAGCCGTGCTATGTATGGAATTCAAATGAAAGTCTTGCCGCAAAGCTTGGGCTTACAATTAAAAGCCAAACACAAAAGTGTGTTCCGTATTTTAAGGACGATGATGTTTATTCCTCTACAATGCAGCGAACAATTCCTAAGGGGGAGTGTATTGGAATGGCAGCTGTTGTAAAAACCGAAACATTTCAAGGTCCGATAATTGAAACCAGATGTATAGGCAAGGTATACGGTCCGGATGATGGAGATATGTGCGACTGGAAGATCATAGGCGAACCTGATACCGAATTTTATGTTGTCAAACCTGCTACTGTTGAGCATACATGCGCAACTATTGTCAATCGCATTCCGAGCGTTTTAAATGCACCGTCAGGGGTGGTAACTGTTGATGAGTTAAATGAAATTTCGTATTTAGCCTATCCAATGGAATATTACTGTTGAAAAAATAATTAGTTCTGTTTGATAATTAAAGATAGCCTGCAAAGACTGTTAAATCTTTGCAGGCTATTTGGGTATATTCTTTAAACTCTATGATACGCCGAGCTTTTTATTTTGAATTTTAATAAGAATGGATTATTGGATTAGTATCCCATTCCCATACCGCCCTGAGGCATTGCAGGAGCCGGTTCCGGTGCAGGAATATCAGCTACAAGACTTTCAGTTGTAAGAACCATAGCGGCAACAGAAGCTGCATTTTGAAGTGCTGAACGAGTTACCTTTGTAGGATCAACGATTCCGGAAGGAATCATATCAACATATGTTTCATTGTAAGCGTCAAAACCATAGCCTGTTTTACCGGAACGCTTAATAGTATCTATAATAACACTGCCTTCAAGACCTGCATTGAGAGCGATTTGGCGAACAGGTTCTTCCAATGCTCTGAGAACGATCTGAGCGCCTGTTTTTTCATCGCCGTCAAGTGAAGGAACAAGTTCTTCAACGGCAGGAATTGCATTGATAAGAGCTGTACCGCCGCCGGCAACAATACCTTCTTCAACGGCTGCCTTTGTAGCTGCAAGAGCATCTTCGATTCTCAGCTTCTTTTCTTTCATTTCGATTTCAGTTGCAGCGCCTACCTTGATAACAGCAACACCGCCTGAAAGCTTAGCCAGTCTTTCCTGAAGCTTTTCTCTGTCAAAATCAGATGTTGTTGTTTCTATCTGAGCTTTGATCTGAGCGGTTCTGTTTTGGATATTTTCAGAATCGCCTGCACCGTCAACTATTATAGTATTTTCCTTGCTGATAACTACCTGTCTTGCACGTCCGAGCTGTTCAATGGCAGTATCCTTAAGTTCAAGACCGAGTTCTTCGGAAATTACCTGACCGCCTGTGAGAATAGCGATATCCTGAAGCATTTCCTTACGTCTGTCACCGAAACCGGGAGCCTTAACAGCTGCGCACTTGAATGTGCCTCTGAGATTGTTAAGAATAAGAGTTGTAAGAGCTTCGCCTTCGATATCCTCTGCGATGATTACAAGCTTCTTGCCGGACTGAACAAGCTGTTCCAGAAGAGGAAGAATTTCCTGAATTGAAGCAATTTTCTTATCTGTAATAAGAATGTACGGATCGTCATAAACAGCTTCCATTTTTTCTGTATCCGTAACCATGTAAGGAGAGATGTAGCCCCTGTCAAACTGCATACCTTCAACTACTTCACTGTAAGTTTCGGCAGTTTTGCTTTCTTCTATTGTAATTACGCCGTCAGCAGTAACCTTTTCCATAGCATCTGCAATGAGCTTGCCGACATTTTCATCAGCTGAAGAAACTGTTGCAACTCTTGCGATATCATCACTGCCTTCAATTTTCTTTGAATTTGAAATAACAGTACCTACTGCTGTTTCAACAGCCTTTGCCATGCCTTTTTTTACGATCATCGGGTTAGCGCCTGCCGCAATATTTTTCATACCTTCACGGATCATTGCCTGTGCCAGAAGAGTTGCTGTTGTTGTACCGTCGCCGGCAGCATCGTTTGTCTTTGTAGCAACTTCCTTAAGCATCTGAGCGCCCATATTTTCAAATGCATCTTCAAGTTCAATTTCCTTGGCGATTGTAACGCCGTCGTTTGTAACGAGAGGTGCACCGAATTTCTTGTCAAGTACAACATTTCTGCCCTTAGGACCTAATGTGATTTTTACAGTATCAGCCAGTTTGTCAATACCGGACTGAAGAGCTTTTCTGGCGTCCTCGCCGTATTTAATATCCTTTGCCATGATAAAATTTCTCCTTTACAATATAAATTAAGACGTGAATTATTATTCTACTATTGCCAGAACTTCGGACTGACGGAGGATTGTGTATTCAACATCGTCAACCTTGACTTCTGTACCGGCATATTTGCTCAGTAGAACCTTATCGCCCACTTTTAAATACATATCAACTTTTTCACCGTCAACAACGCCGCCGGGACCTACGGCAACAACCTCGGCAATCTGAGGCTTTTCCTTTGAAGCAGCCGCCAGTATAAGACCGCTCTTTGTTGTTTCTTCGGCTTCTGTCATTTTAATAACGATTCTGTCTGTCAATGGTTTGATAGTCATATTTATTCCTCCTGAAATTTTATTAGCTATAGTGTTAGCACTCAAACTTGATGAGTGCTAATTACTATTTTACCAACTTTCTCAAAAAAATCAAGGGGATTTTAATAATATAAATGATTTTTGGATTTATAAACAATAGGATACTATATTTTGCGTAAAATAATGTTAAATTTATACAAAAATAAATAACAAATTTTTAAGATTGTTTTTTATATTATTATGAGTATTGACTTTTAATGCATAATTTGTTAATATTAAATATAAACATATGTATTGCAAGTAACGGAAAAAGCAATTTATTAATCCATTTTGTTGAAAATATTGAAGAAAAGAGAATAAAAAATGTCTATTGGAAAAATTCTGATTATTGATGACGATAAAAATATCTGTGATTTGCTGAGAATATATCTTGAAAAGGAGGGATATAGCACTATAATTTCTAATAACGGTGAAGAGGGAATGGTTAAATTTCATGCCTTAAAGCCGGATATAATTCTGCTTGACGTTATGCTTCCGGGTAAGGACGGCTGGCAGATATGCCGTGAAATAAGAAAAAATTACAGTACTCCTATATTGATGATAACGGCAAAATCAGAGGTTTTTGATAAGGTTCTGGGGTTGGAGCTGGGGGCTGACGATTATATAGTAAAACCTTTTGATACTAAAGAAGTGCTGGCAAGAATCAAGGCGGTTTCCAGAAGAGTCGGGCAGGCACCCTCCGCTTCAGAATCAAGGGAGCTTTATTATGATAACCTTCATATAAATCTGACGAGGTATGTATTAAAGGTAGGAGGTAAGGTGATTGATACTCCTCCAAAGGAACTTGAACTGCTGTTCTTTTTGGCGTCAAATCCAAACAGAGTGTTTACCAGAGATCAGCTTCTGGACGAAGTTTGGGGATTTGAATATTACGGAGATTCCAGAACTATTGATGTTCATATAAAACGTCTGCGTTTAAAGCTTGAAGGTGTTTCTAAAAAGTGGGCATTAAAGACCGTGTGGGGAGTCGGCTATAAATTTGAATGTGATGAAGAACGTGTCTGACTGCCTAGAAAGATAAAAAAGTATGAAAAAACAACTTATTATTCAATATATCGTTTCAATTGTAATGCTTACTCTCGGCGCAGTTTTTACAGGTATTTCTGTTTTTTCTTTTTCATCATCTTACATAAAAAAATCGGAGTATAAAGAGATTGACAAAACAGCTAATGTTATTGTACATAACTTGGAAAGCTGCATATTTAATTCAGAAGATAAATCTGAGTCATTATCGAATATGGAAAATTTTTTTGTTACATATGCCGATGTATTTAATACTAATTACTATATACTTGATAAAAACGGAAAAATTATTATTAAAGCTGAAGCGATTCCGGATAAGTATAAGCCGGAAACAGTATCAAGACTTATAAACGCTTCCGAATTCAGTATTGTTAACAGCGAAGTAATTATTTACAGTAAAAAGTTTCAAGCGGACAAAAGTAATGACATAATATATTTTGTTGCTTTGAAACCGGCAGATGAATATAATCTTTCAATCGTTAGAATCGGAGAAGTGCTGGTTGTTTCAATTACAGTAATATTTATCATTTGTTCTGTAGTGCTTTATTTGAATAAAAGAAGAAAATTTAATTTGCTTTTGGAATTGAATGAATATGCAGAGGATTTTGTTGAAATGGGTAAATCCGACAAAGAGCTTCCGGAAGTTACCGACGTTGAGCTTGCTCCTATTATTACTACCATGCATAAAATGACCGATATAATTGCATCGAATAATAAACTCAGATTGGAATTTATGTCTAATGTTTCACATGAACTCAAAACACCTGTAACGATAATAAACGGTTTTATTACCGGAATCCTTGACGGAACTATCGAAAGAGATCAGCAAAGAAGATATTTGGTTAGGGTATCAGATCAGACTAACAGAATGGTACGGCTTATTAATACTATGATGAAGATCTCGGGAATTGAATCAGGGGATATGCAGCTTAATCGTCAGATGGTGGATTTGACTGCTCTTTTTATCGAAACTTTATTTTTATATGAAAAACAGATTGAAGATAAAAATGTTACTGTTGAGGGGATTGACAGCGCTAAAATAATTTTGTACGGTGATAGAGATATTCTGTACCAAATAGTATATAATCTTGTTGATAATGCTGTGAAGTTTGTAGATGATAACGGAATAATAAGACTAAAAACTCATAGTGACGAACATAATATATATTTATGGTTTGGGAATACGGGAAAGGGGATTTCAGGCAGGGAAATGCCGAGGATTTTTGACAGATTTTATAAAACTGATTTTTCTAGGAGTCATGATACTTCCGGCGTAGGGCTTGGATTGTCAATAGTGAAGAAATTTGTGGGTTTCCATCATGGAAGTATAATTCTTCAAAGTAATCGGGATGAATATACGGAATTTCTTTTAACATTTCCTGTAGATAAATTTAATGTTGCTTCGGAAACGGAATCGGATGTCAAAACAGAAAAAGAAAATAATCAGATACATGGAGAAATATAATGATTGAGAATTTTGAACATAATGAAGAACGAAATTCTGATGCGGATAAGTGTGAATGCATTGAAAATACCGATAGTGAAATTATATGTGATATTGAGAGTGAATCTGTAAGCGAAAATAAAAAGCGTCGTTTGCCAGTATCGGTAATTTTTTTAGTTTTGATTTTTGCTGTTGTCTGTGTTCTTACTGTTTACTGTATTATTTCGGATCTGTGCCGTGGAAATTTTACCGGATTTGAACCAGTCCGGCAGGGAAACAATATTGTTTTGTATACTTCTCCTAAACCTGAATCGGATAATCATCAGTTGACTGATGAAAGCGGAAAGTACACAGTTGAAGGACTTGTTCAGGTTGTAAGACCTCAGGTAGTGGAAATATACACATACAAAACCAAAGATACAAATGCAGTCTCCGGCAGCGGTTCGGGAATTATTATAACCGATGACGGATATATTGTAACGAACACTCACGTATTAGACGGTATGGAAAAATATACGGTAAATACTTATGACAATAAATCATATACCGCTGAAATTGTGGGAAGAGACGCTAAAACAGATATTGCGGTAATTAAAATTGACGCAAAAAATCTGTCTGCTGCAACGCTTGGAAATTCCGATGAAGTTAATCAGGGAGAGGCGGTCGTTGCAATAGGCAATCCGGCAGGACTTACAGGATCTATTACTGACGGAATAGTTTCCGGATTAAACAGAAAAATAAAAACCGACGCAACAAGCTTTGAAATGAACTGCATTCAGACCAATGCGGCAATAAGTCCGGGAAATTCCGGAGGTGCACTGGTTAATCTGTATGGTCAGGTCATAGGAATAACTTCGTCAAAGTATGCGGCGGTAAATTCTGAGGGACTGGGATTTGCTATAACTATCAATGATGCTAAGCCTATAATTGAAGAGCTTATTTCGCAAGGTTATGTAAGCGGAAGAGTAAGAGTGGGGATTACATTTTACTCGTCCTATGGAGATTATGCAAATATTGAATTTAAAGAACAATTTGGTTTTGAAATTCCGAAAGAACTTGAAGGAAGTTTATGGATAGATGATATCAGCAAGGATTGTGATATTGCAAATACCGAGCTTAAAACCGGCGATTTTATTGTTTCTATAGAGGGTAAAAAAGTAGCTGATTACAGTGAGCTGAATCAACTTCTTAAAGGCAAAAAGGGCGGAGATAAGATTAAAGCGGAATGTGCCAGAGTTGATAAGGACGGTAAAATTACTTATTTTGATATTGAATTTAAGCTTATGACCGATACGTCGGGGGATTTTTGATTTTTGCAGCCGGTACAGTATTTTGTGCCGGTTTTGTTTTTATGTGTACAAATTTAATTTAAACTGTTCGGAAAATACCCGATAAAACTAAATAAAGTCTGAAAGTATTGAAATTTTTTCCGCATTGTGATATTATTTTATTTAGCAATGAAAACGTTTTCGGATTCGGAGGAGTATGTGGAAAATATTAAATTTGAATTTGAAAAATTGTCTGAAGAAATCGATATATGTGTAAGCCGTGAGCATGGGTTCGGTACTGACGCATTTCTTTTGGCAGATTTTTCGGAGTATAAACAAAACGATACGGCGTGTGACTTAGGAACAGGCTGCGGTATTATACCGTTAATCATGCAAAGAAAAATGCCTCCTAAGGTTACATACGCAGTCGATATACAATCACTTGCTATAGAACAGCTTAAAATAAGCATAGAAAAAAGTAAAATTGACAGTATTATTCCTATATGTGCTGATTTAAAAGAATTATGGGACGGCGCTCCTATAGGACAATTAAGTCTTGTTACCTGTAATCCGCCTTATAAAGCTGCAAAGGCAGGCATAGAAAGTGTGCTTGATGCACACAAAATAGCACGGCATGAAATTTTATGCAATATAGACGATGTATGCTGTGCGGCGGCTAAGCTGCTTAAATTCGGCGGAAAGCTATGCCTGTGCAACAGACCTGAAAGACTGAGTGATGTTATTACAGCTATGAAAAACAATGGAATCGAACCAAAAAGGCTTAGATTTGTTAGTAAAAACCCTCAGACAGCGCCGTGGCTTTTTTTAATTGAAGGTAAAAAGGGTTCTAAACCGTTTATGAAGATTTTGCCGCAGCTTTATGTGTGGAATGAAAACGGTTATACTAAGGAAATGGAAAATATATATAGTATGGGACTTGACAGAAAGGAAATCGATTAATGGGAACATTATATGTTGTAGGAACTCCGATAGGAAATATGGAGGACGTAACATTCCGCCAGCTTGAAACCTTCAAATATGTAGATTTTATTATTGCAGAGGACACGAGAGTTACAATTAAGCTGCTTAATAGGTATGACATTAAAAAAAACCTTGTAAGCTATCACAGGCACAGCGGAGAAAACTGTGCTTTAAGCATAATGGAGCGAATTAAAAGCGGAGAAAATGCGGCAATTGTTACAGATGCGGGAATGCCGTGTATCTCGGATCCAGGAGAGGAGCTTGTAAGACTTTGTGCAGAAAACGGAGTTGATGTCAAGGTCGTTCCAGGTCCAAGCGCTGTAATTTCAGCACTTGCTGTGTCCGGTCTTAGTACCTCAAGATTTTCATTTGAGGGTTTTTTATCTGTCAATAAAAAACAAAGATATAAGCACCTTGAAAGCATAAAAAACGATACCGGAACATTGATTTTTTATGAAGCTCCTCATAAGCTGAGCAATACGCTTAAGGACTTTTTGAAGTATTTCGGAGACAGAAAGATATCATTGTGCCGTGAACTGACAAAGGTTTATGAGGAAGTATTGCGAATGACGGTTTCGGAAGCTATAACATATTATGAAGCTAGGAGTCCTAAGGGAGAGTATGTTCTGGTTATTGAGGGAGCGGAGGAAGAAAAAGCCATTGAAAATTTGACTTTGGAACAGGCGGTAAAAATGGCTGAAAATCTGATTGAAGAAGGAATAAAACCTTCTGAAGCTTGCAAAAGGATAGCAAAGGAAACAAATTTTTCAAAAAGCAGTCTTTATTCGGCTGTAGTAAACAAAGAGGATTAATTTTATGAGAATACCAAGAGCTGCATGTATTAATGATTTATCCGGATTCGGACGCTGTTCCCTTACTACTGCTATATCCGTTATTTCGGCGGCAGGAGTACAGGTATGCCCTGTACCGACCGCTATTCTGTCAAAGCATACAGGATTTGACAGCTTTTATTTTTCTGATTTGACCGACTGTATGCCGCCGTATACAACAGATTGGCGGGAACTGGAATTTGACGGTATTTACAGCGGTTTTTTGGGGTCCGTTAAACAGATAAAAATCGTTGAAAATTTTATTAACGAACATAAATCCGATAAAATTACTCCGTACATTATTGTAGATCCTGTAATGGGAGATAAGGGCAGGCTTTATCCTACATATACTTTGGAAATGCAAAGAGAAATGAGAAGCTTGGTATCCCGTGCAGACTTGATTACTCCTAATATTACAGAAGCCTGCTTTTTGACAGGTACGGAATATACGGGTGAGGAAATTTCAATAAGCTTTGCCGAAGAGCTTATTAAAAAGCTTGCATTTTTGGGGTGCGGACAAATTGTGCTTACGGGTATTGTAAAAGACAGTAATATTGTAAATATGACCTTTTCCGACGGAAATATAGCAATAGATAAAAGATACCGTGAAAGCAGAGTTTTTTCGGGTACGGGAGATATTTTTGCATCAGTAGTGTGTGCTTTTATTCTGAAGGGAGCTTCTGTTGCGGAGGCTGTTGAAAAGGCAGGAAAATTTATTTCTCTGTCTATTGAAAATACATTAAAGCTTGGAACGCCGCTGTCGGAAGGCGTGGTTTTTGAGCCTGTATTGCATATGCTGAGGGATATATGACGAATGAGTTCCGGATACAAACCGGAACCGTTTTGTTTTTATAATACAAAAAAACAGTGAAAAGTTGTTCTTTTTGCGATTTGACTTTGTATGTAAAATGGTTTATAATTATAAGAATAGGTAAGAGTGTATAAATCTGACTTTTATGAAAATAATAGAAATATTCTATTAAGAAAGGTCATAGGTTATGAATACACAGGATTACGATGAAAATGAAAAGAATAATGACAATAATTCGGAAAACGAAACAGACGAAAGACTTGATCAGGCAGAGCTGATTGAAAAAACAGGAGAAGTGGTTTCCCATAATGCCAAACATCTTATCCATTGCCTTACCATTATCGGTCAGGTTGAGGGGCATTATGTTCTTCCGTCACAAAATAAAACAACTAAATATGAACATATTATTCCGGCGCTTGTGGCAATTGAACAGGACCGAAGCATTGAAGGACTGGTGATAATACTCAACACTGTAGGCGGTGACGTTGAGGCGGGCCTTGCAATTGCAGAGCTTATTGCGGGAATGAAAACTCCTACCGTTTCATTGGTTGTGGGAGGCGGTCATTCTATCGGCGTACCGCTGGCAGTAAGCGCTAAACACTCTTTTATTGTACCGTCCGCTACAATGACAATACACCCTGTCAGAATGAACGGACTGGTATTGGGAGTACCGCAGACGCTTTCGTATTTTGATAAAATGCAGGATAGGATTGTAAATTTTGTAACCTCCAACAGTCATATAAGCGAGCAGGATTTCAGAAATCTGATGCTGCAAACCGGAGAGCTTACAATGGATATGGGAACAGTTGTAGACGGTGAACGTGCTGTGGAATTAGGGCTTATTGACAGTCTGGGAGGATTGAGCGACGCCATTGAGTGTTTATATAAGCTTATTGAAGATTCAGATGAAAAATATCCTGACGATAAAAAAGAGGAGGCTTAATTGATGATCCTTCATACTATTATCAGTCCGGCAGATATTTTTTATGACTTTTCAAAGGAAACCGGTAATATAAAAAAGACTGAAGAAATATGTGTTACAGATCCTTTTCATTATCTTAAAAAGGACGAATTTTACAAGCAATATATACAAATGCGGAAGTGATTTCCGCTACATATCAGGAGGATAAAATGAATATTTTTGAAGCTATTATGCAGGGAATTATACAAGGGTTGACGGAGTTTCTTCCGGTATCAAGCTCGGGACATTTGTCCCTTTATCAGCATTTTACAGGCAACAGCGGAGAGGGTGCGCTTTTATTTTCGGCAGTCCTTCATCTCGGAACGCTTGTGGCTGTTTTTATTGCATTTCGTAAAACAATTTTGGAGCTTATAAAAGAATTTGGATTTATGATAAAGGATATCTTTACCGGTAAATTTAAATGGAAGGAAATGAATCCTCCCAGACGTGCGATAATAATGATGATAATTTCACTTTTAATGCTTATTCCCTTTTACATATTCAAGGATTTTTTCGAAGGAGTGTCCGAAGACAGTGATATAATTGTCGAGGGTATATGCTTTTTGTATACTGCTACTATTTTATTTCTTTCCGACCGATGTGTTAAAGGTAATAAAAAGTTCGGAGATATAAATGCTAAAAACGCTGTAACAGTAGGTGTTTTTCAGGGAGTAGCATTGTTTCCGGGAATTTCACGTTCCGGTTCTACGATTTCCGGCGGACTCTTCTGCGGTTTTGAAAGAGGAACAGCCGTACAGTATTCGTTCATTTTGGGTATCCCTGCTATTTTAGGCGGATGTCTTTTGCAGGTTAAGGATGCAGTTGAGCAGAAGGCAATGGATATTAATATTTTAAATTTTGTTCTGGGATTCATTGTTTCCGCAGTTGTAGGTATTTGTGCAATTAAAATGGTAGACTGGCTTGTGAAATCGGATAAGTTTAAGATTTTTGCGGTTTATACTTTGATTTTAGGCTTGACCGTACTTGGAATAGGGATTTTTGAACATGCTGTCGGAATGAATCTTATTGATTATCTGAAAAAATAATTTGATAATATGAAAGGAAAATAACAGTGGCGGGAAGTAAAAAAAGCGGTAGTTCTTCTAAAGCAAAGTCGGGCAGTACCAAAAAGAGCGGAAATACAAAAAAAGCTCAGCCAAAAGTGTCTGCCAGACCTAAAGCCGAGCCACAGAAGGATCCGATAAATCAGTTTTGGTCTGTAATATTGTTTGCGGCAGGAATTCTGATTTTTCTTCTTACTGTAATTGAAGGAAGCAGCGGCTGGTATTTTATACATAACCTTTTCAGGGGACTTTTCGGGGTTTCGGTATTTTTAGTACCGATTATACTTGTTTATACGGCAATTCTGATAAGTATGGAAAGAGCTCATCAGACTGTGGCAGGAAGAGCTATGTGGGGAATCGGCCTTACTTTGCTGTGCAGTTCTGTAGTACAGGTAATGTTTGCCGGTGAAGCTATAGGGGACAGCTTTATTGAAAAATGTAAATATCTTTATGAATCGGGTTCTAACCTGGAAGGCGGCGGTTTATTAAGTGCGTTGATCGCATGGCCTCTCCTTAAGCTTTTCGGCAGTATCGGGGCAAAGATTATTGTATGTATTCTTTTGTTTATTTTTATAATGCTTCTTTCCAATCTTACATTGTTTCAATTCTTTGGATTTTTTTATAAACCGTTTGTTAAAATGTATCGTTCGCTTCAGGAGCTTCGTGAGGAAAACCGTATCCTTGACACATATGAGGAATGGGAATACGACGAAGAACAGGAGGCTATTACTCTTGCAAATTCTTCAAATAATGAAAGTGATGTTGTACCCGATGATTTTAATTTTGATGTACCTGTAAATACGAATGAAAATATTGATTTGCCCGATTTTGAACCGCCTCAATTGAGCAGTCCAAACGGCTCTGCAATCGATATACCTATTGACGGAGTATTGCAGCTTGAAGCAGAGAAAGCGTCGGAAGTTACACCGGAAACCTCCGATATTAATTTAAGTAAAAATCAAAAGCAGCTGAATGAACTGGATATGTTAGTTGAAAGGGCAGTAGTCGGCGGAGAAAAAGAAAAACTTCCCGAAACCTTTGCGGAAAAAGCAGCAAAGGCAGAGGAAAGTGTACAGAAAACTGAAATTAAGCCTATTGAAACAAAGCAGTATGTATTGCCCCCTATAAACCTTTTAAGCAAAAGCGTTTCAAAGGCAAATGATCCGGCTGCTGCTACGGAACTAAAAGAAAAGGCAGATACACTTATAAATACCCTTGACAGTTTTGGAGTAAAAGCCAGAATTGTTGCAATTCAAAGAGGACCTAGGGTTACACGATATGAAATTCAGCCTGCGGCAGGCGTAAAGGTTTCAAAAATTACCAATCTGTCGGATGATATTGCTCTTAATCTGGCGGCGGCAGGAGTAAGAATAGAAGCGCCTATTCCGGGTAAAGCAGCTATCGGCATTGAAATACCGAATACTAATCAGGACGTAGTTTCATTGCGTGAAATAATTGAAAGCCGTGAATTCAGTGACGCTAAAAGCAAGCTTGCGTTTTCGGTGGGTAAGGATATTGCCGGAAACATTATTATAGGCGATGTTGCAAAAATGCCTCATATGATTATTGCCGGAACAACGGGTTCCGGTAAATCAGTATGTACAAACTCAATAATCATGAGTATACTTTACCGTGCAAATCCCGAAGAAGTTAAGCTTATTCTGATAGATCCCAAGATGGTTGAATTTACAACTTATAACGGAATCCCTCATCTTTTGATTCCGGTTGTTACAGATCCCCGTCAGGCAGCAGGAGCGCTTAACTGGGGAGTTCAGGAAATGCTCAGAAGATACAAGCTTTTCGCAGATAATAATGTAAGGGATCTGGGCGGATATAATGAACTGGCAGTACGCAGAGGATATGACAAGCTGCCGCAGATCGTTATTGCAATAGACGAATTTTCAGACCTTATGATGGCGGCCTCAAAGGAAGTAGAAGACTCTGTATGCCGACTTGCACAGATGGCAAGAGCGGCGGGAATGCATCTTATAATCGCAACTCAAAGACCTACTACAGATGTTATTACGGGTCTTATCAAGGCTAATATTCCGAGCCGTATTGCGTTGTCAGTACAATCTCAGGTGGATTCAAGAACTATTTTGGATACTCAGGGCGCTGAAAAGCTTTTGGGGTACGGCGATATGCTTTATTATCCAAACGGTATGCAGAAACCGCTTAGAGTGCAGGGCTGTTTTTGTTCTACTAAAGAAGTTGAAACGATTGTCGATTTTATCAAGAAAGAATCGGTATCTGAATATAATGAAGAAATTATTGAAGCGGTTGAACAGAATATGCCGTCGGAAAAGGGCGAACGCACTTCGGAAGCTTCTGAACCCGTCGGAAACGGCGACGATGTTCTTATTGAAAAAGCTATCGACGTTGTTGTGGAAATGGGACAGGCTTCTACATCTTCACTTCAGAGAAAGCTGAAGCTCGGATATGCAAGAGCCGCAAGAATTATTGACGAACTGGAAAGCATGGGAGTGGTAGGACCTTATGAAGGAGCGAAACCACGAAAGGTTATAATGTCAAAACAACAGTGGGCGGAACGCCGTGCAAGAAAAAGTATGCAGGAATAAGGAAATATGATATGAATGGATTTCTTCCGGTTTCACGTTCGGATATGGAGGAGCGTGGAATAAAACAGTTTGATTTTGTATATATAACGGGTGATGCTTATGTGGATCACCCTAGTTTCGGTGTGGCAATAGTATCGAGAGTCCTCGAGGATTTGGGATATACAGTGGGAATAATTTCACAGCCGGATTGGAAAAGCGGCAAGGATTTCAAACGCTTCGGCAGACCTAAGCTTGCGTTTTTGGTGACAGCCGGAAATATTGATTCGATGGTAGCTCACTATACCGCCGCAAAAAGAAAGCGTTCCGACGACGCATATACTCCGGGCGGTAAAGCGGGAAAGCGTCCGGACAGAGCGGTAATAGTATACTGTAAAAAAATTCGTGAAATTTACGGAGATGTTCCCATTGCTATAGGCGGTCTGGAAGCTTCACTTCGACGGTTTGCCCATTATGATTACTGGGACGATTGTGTACGTCCGTCTATTCTTGCTGACAGCAGTGCGGATTTGCTGATGTTCGGTATGGGTGAGCATCAGATTGAAGAGCTTGCCAGAAGACTGTCACAAGGGGAAAATATTAGTGATATTCATGATATTCGAGGAACATGTTATTTAACAGAACCCGTAAATACACCGCTCGGCGCTGCGGAATGCCCGTCCTTTGAACAGGTAAGGGACAATAAAAAGCTGTATGCCAAAGCATGCAGACAGCAGTATGACCAGCAAGACGAGATTTATGGTAAAACTGTAATCCAGCGTCACGGAAAAATGATGCTTGTGCAGAATCCTCCTGCACTTAGTCTTACAACGCAGGAACTGGATCATGTTTACAGTCTGCCGTATATGAGAACATATCACCCGTCATATGAAAGCTTGGGGGGAGTGCCGGGAATAGAAGAAGTTCAATTCTCTATTACTCATAACAGAGGCTGTTTCGGTTACTGTAATTTTTGTTCCATTGCTCTTCATCAGGGCAGAAGAATAACCTGCCGCAGTGAGGAGTCAATACTTAAAGAGGCTGAAAAGCTTACGGAAATGCCGAATTTTAAAGGGTATATTCACGATGTAGGCGGTCCTACCGCTAACTTCAGAAAACCCTCCTGTGAAAAGCAGATGAGCTTGGGACTGTGTAAAGGCAAAAAATGCCTTGCACCCAAGCCATGCCCTAATCTTGACGTTGATCACAGTGAATATATTGATATTTTAAGAAAATTGCGTAATATAAAAGGTGTAAAAAAGGTTTTTATTCGTTCGGGAATCCGTTATGATTATCTGATGGAGGACGAAAGCGACGAATTTATAAAGGAGCTGATTAAGAATCATGTCAGCGGACAGCTTAAGGTTGCTCCGGAGCATTGTTCGGCGGCGGTTCTTGACAAAATGGGCAAGCCTCATATTGAGGCATACAAGAAATTTCAGCAGAAATTCTATGCAATTACAAAGGGAATCGGCAAGGAACAGTATTTAGTTCCATACCTTATGTCGTCTCACCCGGGAAGTACTCTTAAAGAAGCTATAGATTTAGCGGTATTTCTCAAGGAAAATAATATGCGTCCGGAACAGGTACAGGATTTTTATCCTACTCCGGGAACACTTTCTACATGTATGTTTTATACAGGATACGATCCGTATACTATGGAAGATGTATATGTTCCGAAAACGCCGGAAGAGAAAAAAATGCAGAGAACGCTTTTGCAGTATTTCAAGCCCGAAAATAAAAAAATCGTTATTTCCGCACTGAAAAAAGCCGGACGGCATGATTTGATAGGGTACGGTAAAAATTGCTTGGTAACGCCTGAAAACGTACGAAACGGGCAGCGATCGGAAAACTACAGAAAATCGGGAAAGGCAAAAAATAATGGCATCAGGAAAAAGAAAAAAAGGTAAGAAAAACGGATTGCTTTCAAAGCTTGCGGCGGCGGTTATAGTAATTGCGGCAGGCGTTTTTGCAGCTGATTATTTTAATGTATTTACTTTTGAGGAATGGAAGGAATTTTTCGTTATTGAAAAGGAATCCGTTGCCGAAGGAGAAATGCAGGTTCACTATATAAATGTGGGACAGGGGGATTGTTC
Source organism: uncultured Oscillospiraceae bacterium (assembly GCA_949745795.1). Lineage (GTDB taxonomy): Bacteria > Bacillota > Clostridia > Oscillospirales > Ruminococcaceae > Porcipelethomonas. The sequence goes on from CATKAZ010000130.1 coordinate 16,683, forward strand.
TCTTATTCTGTCCGACGATACGGCAATACTTATTGATACCGGCGAAAAGGAAAACGGTGAAATAATATGCGGTTATCTTGAAAAGCATAATGTTGATAATATAGACTGTTTGATCCTTACTCACCCTCATTCAGATCACATGGGTGCTGCGTCCTATGTAATTGACAATATGGATGTTGAACAAATTATAGTTCCCAAGGTAACGGACGATATGGTACCGACAACGAAGGTTTATGAAAACTTCTTAAAAAGCGTTAAGAATAAAAATTTAAAGCTGACTGCCGCAAAACCCGGAATTACAATTGATGCGGGAGAGGGAGAGCTTGAAATTATATCTCCGGTAAAGGATTATGACAATTTAAATAATTATTCTGCGGCGGCAGTACTGACTCACGGCGGAAATAAGTTTGTGTTTACAGGGGATATTGAGAAAAAAGCGGAAAAGGATATTATTAAAAACGGAAATATTACGAAAGCCGATGTACTTAAGGTTGCTCATCATGGCAGTAATACTTCAAGTAGCAGGGAATTTCTTGATATTGTTGATCCTGATTATGCAGTAATAGAGTGCGGAGACAATTCCTACAAGCACCCTCATGAGGAAACTATGGAAAGACTTTCCGAATATACAGATAAAATATACAGAACCGACATGGACGGTAATATTGTTATTACATCTGATAAAGACGGATTATCAGTTAAAACCGAAAATTAAGGAGAAGCTATGCTGATAATAGAACGATTAGAAGAGAATATTGCCGTTATTGAAAATGACGGTAAACGATTTGAAGTAAGCAGAGATAAGCTTCCGAAAAATGTTCGTGAGGGAGACGTACTAAAGGAATCAGACGGAAGTTATGAGATTGACAGAGAGAAAACAGAAAGCCGAAGAAAAGAAATATTAAAGCTGCAAAACAGCTTATGGAGTTAAATATGAACGCAGATGTAATTATAATAGGCGGAGGAGCATCCGGTGCAATGGCAGGCGTTTACTGCGGCGAATGGGGTAAGAAAACAATTATTTTTGAACCTAACGGAAAAATAGGTAAAAAGCTTATGATTACCGGTAAGGGCAGATGTAATGTTACCAATAACTGTACGGACGATGAACTTATTCGCAATATTCCCCGTAATCCAAGATTTTTATTCAGCGCTTTTTCGCAGTATTCAACGGCAGACGTTATGGAATTTTTTGAACAGTCGGGAGTGCCGCTGAAAACAGAAAGAGGAAACAGAGTTTTTCCTGTAAGCGATAAGGCGGCGGATATTGTATCGGCTCTGGAACGCAGACTAAAAAAAGCTGATGTGAAAATAATCAGTGAAAAGGTTAACGGACTTATTATTGAAAACGGTATCTGCAAGGGAGTTGAAGCGGGAGGAAAGCGGTATTTTGCAGATTCTGTTTTAATAGCGGCCGGAGGAAAATCTTATCCCGTTACCGGTTCAACAGGGGACGGGTATAAGCTTGCAGAAGCTGCGGGACATACAGTCATAAACCTGAAACCATCTCTTGTGCCGCTTGTGTGCAGTGAAAAATACTGCGCCGATATGATGGGACTTTCTTTGAAAAACGTTACGCTGTCGCTGTATGACAGAAATAAGAAAATATACAGTGAGCTTGGGGAAATGCTGTTTACTCATTTCGGAGTGTCAGGACCGTTGGTATTAAGCGCAAGCTCTCATATTGACAATATTGAAAATGACAGATATAAGCTCCTAATTGATTTGAAACCCGGACTTTCCGAGCAGCAGCTTGACGCAAGAATATTAAGGGATTTCGGTGAAAATATAAATCGTATATTCGGAAATTCACTGTCAAAGCTTTTACCCGCAAAGCTTGTGCCGACAGCGGTAAGGCTGTCGGGGATACCGGGAGAGCGAAAAGTTAATCAGATAACCAAAGAAGAACGACTGGAATTTGTAAGACTTCTCAAAGCCCTTCCGCTGACGGTAAAGGCATTCAGACCAATTGAGGAAGCAATAATTACCAGCGGAGGGATCAATGTTAAGGAAATTAATCCTAAAACTATGGAATCAAAAATAGTAAAGGGACTTTTCTTTGCCGGAGAAGTTATAGACGTTGACGGGTATACCGGCGGTTTTAATTTACAGATAGCATTTTCTACCGCATACTGTGCGGCTTTAAACATGTAACTGAAAGGATGTTGAAAGATGAGTATAAATATTGCTGTTGACGGGCCGGCGGGAGCCGGAAAAAGCTCTATAGCAAGAGCAGTTGCTGAGGAAATCGGATATATATATGTTGATACAGGTGCGCTATACAGATCAATTGCCCTTTATTCTATAGAAAACAAATTAGAAGATGAATCCCTGATAAATTCACTGGATAAAATAAACATAAGGCTTGAATTTATTGATAAATGTCAGCATGTTGTTTTAAACGGCAGTGACGTTTCCGATAAAATAAGAACGCCTGATGTTTCTATGAGAGCTTCAAGAGTGTCGGCAATTCCGAAGGTAAGAGAATTTCTTTTCGGACTTCAGAAAAAAATTGCCGCAGAAAACAATATAATTATGGACGGCAGGGATATCGGCACAGTAGTTCTTCCTAACGCCGATTTAAAGATATTTCTTACGGCGTCCGCAGAGGAAAGAGCAAGCCGAAGATTTAAAGAAATGACCGACGGCAGCATTACCTATGAACAGGTTCTGGAGGATATAAAGCAGCGTGACTATAATGATATGAACAGGGCAATCGCTCCCCTTAAACAGGCAGAGGATGCGGTTCTTCTTGATACTACAGGAATGACGATTAATGAAGTAAAGCAGAAGCTGAAGTCTATGATTTATGAAACGGAAAAAAGCAGAGGATAGGTGTGTAAAATGAATATATTCTTCAAATGTCTTTTTGGACTTGTTAAAGGAATTTATTACGGATTATACAATGTAAGGGTGGAAGGCAGAGAAAATCTTCCCGATAAATCCGGTTTTATTATAGCATCCAATCATAGAAGCTATGCTGATCCTCCGTTAATTGCAGTGACGGCTGGATGCGCTAAATATTCTTTTGTGGCTAAAGCAGAGTTATTCAGGTTTCCTTTCTTTGGCTGGCTTATAAAAAAATTAGGCGCATTTCCGGTGGTCAGGGGAAAAGGAGATATGAAAGTAATTTCTGATTCCGTGGAAAGAATAAATCAGGGAAGAAATCTTGTTATTTTTCCGGAGGGAACAAGAAGTAAAGACGGTAAAGTCGGAAGAGGAAAAACCGGAGTAGCGCTTATTGCAGCAAGCTCAGGAGCAACAGTTATTCCGGCGGGAATTGTTTATGATGGAAAGCTGAGATTCAGAAGCAAGGTTACTGTAAAATTCGGAAAGCCAATCAAGCATGAGGATATTCAGCTCAGTGAAGAACCGAATCCTCGTGAGCTGAAAGCGGTAAGAGTAAAAATTATGGGAGAAATAAAAGAACTTGTGGAGGGCAGCAATGGCGGAAATTAAAGTTGCCGAGTCGGCAGGATTTTGCTTTGGCGTTGACCGTGCGGTAAAGCTTGTTTACGGTGAGCTTCAAAACGGAAATAAAAGTGTTGCAACGCTCGGACCTATTATTCATAATGCAGATGTAGTAAATGACCTTACAAATAAAGGCGTCAGAATTGCAGATAGTGTTGAAGATCTTAAGGAAGAGGAAAAAGCTGTTATCAGATCTCATGGTGTAGGCAAAAAAATATACGATGGACTTAATAAAAAAGGAAATGCTTATATTGACGCTACATGTCCGTTTGTTGCAAGAATCCATAAAATTGTCCGTGAGAAAACCGAGGAAGGATATTTTATATTAATTGCCGGTGACAAGGATCATCCTGAAGTACAGGGAATCGTTGGTCATTGTGACGAAAACTACTTTGTTTTTAAAGATGAATACCAGTTAAAAAGTTTTTTTAGTAAAAATTATAAAAATTTAGAAAAAAAGCTTGCAATTGTTGCTCAAACAACGTATAATATATTAATATGGGGAGAGTGTTTAAAGGTTATTCCAAAAGATGAAAATATTTTGGTTTTCGATACGATATGCAATGCAACTTCTCAGAGGCAGTCCGATGCGGCTCTGCTGTCAAAGGAAGTTGACGTAATGATCGTTGTAGGCGGAAAAAACAGCTCAAACACAATAAAGCTTTATAATGTTTGCTCTGAAAACTGTCCGTCTTACCACATAGAAAATGCGGACGAGCTTTATTCATTAAACCTGAAAAATGCTGAAAAAATAGGCATTACTGCCGGAGCATCCACACCGGCTTATATAATTAAGGAGGTACAAAATACCATGGCTGAAATCTTAGAAGATGACATTAATTTTGAGGAGGCGCTTGAACAGTCTTTCAAAAAAGTACATACAGGAGAGCGAGTTAAGGGCTATATTGCCGCAGTTAATAACAGCGAAGCAATCGTAGATATCGGAACAAAGCACACCGGTTATGTTCCGCTTTCAGAACTGACTGACGATCAGACAAAGAAGCCTTCTGACATAGTTAGTGTCGGAGAAGAAGTTGATTTGATTGTAACTAAAATCAACGATCAGGAAGGCATTGTTACACTTTCAAAGAAAAAGGTTGACGAACTTGTAGGCTTTGATAATATTTCAAAGGCTAAGGAAGAAGACGCAGTACTTGACGGCGTAGTACTGAACGTTGTAAAGGGCGGTATTCTTGTTTCCGTTGACGGAGTAAGAGTTTTCGT
>CATKAZ010000131.1 GCA_949745795.1 uncultured Oscillospiraceae bacterium
CAGCCTTCAATCTTTGTCTTAGTGTGGCGTGAATATCGCAATGGCTTTTTTTAATATTAGATTTTCCTCTTCAAGCTGTGCATTGCGTTTCTGCAGCTGCTTTATCTGTTTTGCGGTAAGAACGGTATTATCATCCATTTTGACCTCAGAGTACTGCTTGATCCAATTTGACAATGCGCTTTGTGATACGCCGTATTCCTTGTTTATCTGCGAATATGTTTTCCCTGAATGATACAGATTTACTATTGTTTGCTTGAATTCCTGTGTGTATTTTGGACTTCTGTTTCCTGCCATTTTTTATTCCTCCTGCTTGTCTTTTTTGGCTCTTTTTATTATACAACTCTTGTCTACTTTTTTAGTATACATCCAGCCTGATACCGGAAACAAGTTTACTTCTTATCTGTCTTACCCGTTTAAGAATACTGTCAATGAACTTATAGGCGTGCGCACTCAAAAGCAGAAAAATGAACCTCTTAATGACTGCACAAGCCTTGATACTCCGTTGAAAGAAGATGAACCGGACGGTAATACTCTAGTTGATATGATTGCAGACGATAATGCCGTTAATGCCGTTGAATTGGTGGAGCTGGAGGACGATTACAGGGTACTCCATGAAGCTGTTGACTGCCTTAAATATCCTCAGAATCGTGTTATCAAAAGCTATTACTTTGAAGATAAAAGCATGAAAGATATTGGTGCAGAAATGAGCGTAAGCGGTCAGCGTATCAGTCAGATTTTACATAAAGGACTAAGATGTCTAAGGCGTTCCGAACCGCTTTTACAGCTTTACAGAGAGAACCAACAGCATAAAGCTTTAAACGCTATGCAGAGATGTCAGACAAGACCTGATATGCATTTGTATATTACGGAGCTGGAAGAAAAGTATACAAAACTTCTTCACAAAACTACTGCTTAACCCCCCATTAAAAAAATAACAATTTTTAAGGGAACGTACGCCGAGAGGGATATTATACAATTCAGAATTGAACAATTTCCAAGGTGGGGGGTGGCAGTCCTGCTCCCCTGATTAATTTTAAAGCCGCTAGAATGCATTTTAAGACACATTTATATTTATAGTATAATTTAACATAAATTAATTGCTATGTCATTATACGGATTGATAGTAGCCTTAAATCAAATTATGTTAATAAGCTTGATTACCCCGTACAAATTTGTACAATGTACTGGGGGGTCTTGAAGCACGACCTCCCTGCAACTGGAGGTATTCAGAATATGGGGTGGCAATTCGCCACCTGATACAATAGGCAAAGAGCAAATATGTTCTCGTTATATTTATATCGCTGTCCGAAATTCGGACAGCTAATTTTTCAGCCAACCAAACTTGGATACGTACCATATTTGGGATTGGTTGCTCAAATTTGAGCGACCAATACTTGCAGCACAGGCGAAGGAGAGACAGAGGGTTTATTGCGGAAATCAGTATGATAAAAAAAGTGGACTTAGGCAGAAATCTGCACAAGTGCACAACAGTAAAACCAGTGAAGACATAGCTAAAATAGCAGGAGTATCAACTCCGAGCTATAACTTAGAGTTAGGACGAATTTTTTTCTGTCAAAGATAAAGTTTATTTAGATTGTGTGCAAATACGTGTTTTCCGTATTCGCTATTTTAAAATTCTGGTTTAATCACTCGTAAAAAAATAATACGAACCTGCTCATTTTTGAGCGGGTTACTTATGCTCAAATTTGAGCATAAGGGTGTAACGAAACGTTCCTCCATAAAAAATAAATGGCAAATCCTCAAATTCGTGAACCGTTAAAATTCAATCAGATGTCAACAATATTGACATCTCGAAATTAAGCTAAAACAAGCTGTTTTAAGCCACGTTAATTTTAATAGGGTATTTTCACTATAAAAGTCTTACAACGGCATTACTGTTGATTCTGATGGCATTACAGAGCACTTAAACATTAACATCAAATCTTTATGTGTAAAAATTGAAAGCCGCTATAAATAACGACTTTCTTTTACAATATTACGAACATAAAAGTAAACCTTTATGCCCTTTAATCTGTCTTAATAAGACTAAGAGCAGGACTATTCCTGCTCTTTTTCAATTTATTCTGTAAGCATGTTTAAATGTCGTCTGTAACGTCTTGGAATATTGATTCCTACCATATAACCTAAATCATGAAGTACATCTGAAATAATACTGAAACCATCTTTATAAAACTGACCAATTCGCCGTTGCTTATCTGTAATGTTTTTGTAATCAGGAGGGCATACAAATGTCCAGTCTGCACCGTCATTGTCAAGAACAATCCTGAAAAATTTGTCTATGTCAGTATCTTTAAAACCTGTTTTCATTAACAGAATATGATGTTCTACAGCTTCATCAATCTGACTTGTAATAACTGTTTTTCCGTCAAAGGATATAAGTACCAATAACGGCTCATTGTCGCTTATAGCTTTGTTTACAGCTGTTTCAGATGGGTATTTTATTATCTTCATTCTTCTTCCTCCACATACTCCATTATATCGCCCGGTTGGCAGTTGAGCAACTTACAGAGTTTAGCTATTGTTCTTGTGTCAATATCTCCGCCCTCCATTATTTTTTTGTAAGTGGCTTGTCCTATAATTTTATCACGTTTGATTGTGTAGCTTGTTATACAAGCTTCTTTCATTTTTTTTATAAGCTTTTCATATTTTATTGGCATTAAAAGTCCTCCATTCATGTTAACCTTATTTTATCCCATTATTATTATAGCATATCATACTCTCTAAATCAAGTGACAAAATGTACAATACATATCTCTAAAATTTGTGATATATGTATATTGACTATCTCTAATAAAAGTGCTATAATATAAATACAGTCAAGGAAGACAAATAAAAATAAACGGAGGTACAGCATGAGTACAAAAGATTTAACCGCAAAGGTAAGAAGCTTAAAGGAGCTTGAAGCATTGATTGCAGAAGCACAAGCAGAAGCCGAGAGTATCAAAGACGAGTTAAAAGCGGAGATGATTAACCGCAATACCGAAGAAATGACGGTTGACGTATTTAAAATCAGATATAAGACAGTTAAGTCGAACCGCTTTGATACTAATGCATTTAAAAGCACACACAAAGAACTTTACAACCAGTACATCAAGCAGACTGAATCAAGAAGATTTACTGTCGCATAAAAGAAAGAGCCTTACATAACCGCCGTAGGAAAGCATTATGTAAAGCACTGAAACCTACCGGAGCAGGTCGTGTAATTATTATAATACTCCTGCTCCGAAATGTCAATAGTTTAGGAGGAAAATAAAATGCACGAATTAATATTTAGACTTGAAGAATTAAAACTGGAAACAAAGGGTATTGCAGATTTAATAGGTGCGTTATTTTATGTTGGAGAATCAGGAACATCTCTTAATGATTTTTCAGATGGACTAAATCTTTTATTTAGTATTGCAGTTGACAACAGTAGAAAACTAGATGAAGTATGGCAGGAAATGCATATGTTAAATAAAAATAAAAAAACTAGTAAAAGCGGTGACGTTGCATGACGGAAACAAAAAGGGAAAAACTTATTGATGAAATAATTGAGAAGTTTAAAAGACTTGAAGAAATCAGATTGAAAAAGACTACCGAAAAACGTAAAATACATACATCAGAGCAGGCTTGACGGTCTGCTTTTTTTGTGCGAACGAAATTCGTACACACAAATTAATTTGCGTGGGTCCTTGAATTACCGCCCCCTACAGTTGGAATTTACAACAACGTATCCAATTTTGGATTGGTTGACTTCTGAAAATTAAAGACCCCACATTGTCAAATAACACCATAATTAAACCAAAGCATAATTGCTCTCGTTAAAATTTTCTAAACCGTACGGAAATTCCGTATAGTCAATGACCTCTTACCGATTTAAGAAGAGGTCAAGACAGTGCGCTGTGAGTGCGCCATTAGTGCGCCATCACTTTAAAAGTGCACTGTAAACAGCTAAAAGCAGTAAAAAGCAAAATAGCTACAAATCACATAAATACGTCACCTATTAAAGGTTATTGAAAGCTGTAAAAAGTGCGTTTGCTCTTTGGTAAGGAAGAGGTCGACGGTTCAAATCCGTTAAACAGCTCCATATAAATCCCATAGATACGACATCTGTGGGATTTGTTTTTTTATTTACTTTTTTAGTGTTGCCAACTTGTTACCAGTGGTACATTAGTATTTATTCTTACATTATATACCTGTTGAATACAGAATAGCTTTATGATATATTCAATTCATAGCAAACGTAATGTTAGAATGTGTAAAAGTGAAAATTAAATGTTTATAACGAATAAAACACACTTTACATTTATAAAAATCTATGGTATAATAAAAATCCAAAAATTTACACAGAAAAATATTTATTACACACAAAAGCTCGGTAAATAATATCGGGCTTTTTGTTTTGGGAAGGTCACATTTCAAATGTTACCTTTAATTTATAGTTCTACTGGACAAAAAGTAAAAATGTGCAATCTTAATGAAGAACAAGCAAACAAAAGTTACTGACACCAAGTCTGGATTGAGTGAAGAAACAAAAAAACCCGTCAAGAAATTGAACATTCTTGACGGGTTAAATTATTACTTTATTTTCTTATCAATTTCAGTATGCAGACGTTTAATAAAGTTTTCTCCTGCAATACCGTTCTGCTGATAACCCCATACG
>CATKAZ010000132.1 GCA_949745795.1 uncultured Oscillospiraceae bacterium
AGGAAACTGTATATGCAGTTGTTGATTCAAAGGGCAATAAAAAGAATATTATTGTTAGTGACTGGTTAGATAATGAGGGAGGAGTATCAAGTATTAAGGATAAATCCGAGCTTACTGACATTGAAAATGTCAAGGGAGATGAAACATTTAATGAGAATAACGGTAATATTGAATGGAATGCTTCCGGTTCAGATATTTATTATAAAGGAACTATTGATAAAGAACTTCCGGTATCAATAAAGTTGACATATTATCTTGACGGAAATGAAATATCTCCTGATGAGCTTTTAGGTAAGAGTGGCAGAATAAAAGTAAGATATGATTATACAAATAATCAAAAAGTAACAGTAAAGTATAATGATAAAAACACAGATATGTATGTACCGTTTCTTATGATATCAGCATCTATTTTGGATAGTGATAAATTTAGTAATGTTGAAGTGAAAAACGGACAAATAATTTCAGATGGTGAAAGATTTTTTGTAACAGGTATGGCGCTTCCGGGATTGTCGGATAGCTTAGATTTGAATAATAATGATATAAATATTCCGGATTATTTTGAATTTTCCGCAGATGTAACGGATTTTTCTATATCTACATCCTTTACAATTGCAACAAATGAAATATTTTCTGATATAGATATGGATAATGTTAAAAATGTAGAAGAATTGGATAAAAAAATAAGTGAAATGACTGAATCTGCTAAAAAGCTTGCTGATGGATCATCAGATCTTTATGATGGAATTAAAACTCTAGTAAATGGTATAGGCGCATTAGAAGATGGTGTATCTCAGCTTTATAGCGGTACGTATGATCTTAAAAATGGGGCAGGAGCATTGGCAGATGGGTCACAGATGCTTGAAGATGGTGTTGGTTCTGTATCGGATGGGGCATCAGCATTATATGATGGAATAAGCTCTGCTAAAGAAGGATCCCAATCGTTGACAGAGGGTGCAAAAAAATTATCCGATGGTTTTTCACCTATACTTGATGGAGCTTCATCACTTAATGATGGTGTATCGGCAGTTCTTGAAGGCTCAAAAAAGGTGGAATCAGGAGCTAAAAGTTTATCAGAAGGAACATCTAAGCTTGAAAGCGGTTCAAAGACTTTATCTGAATCGGCATTAAAACTTGATGACGGTGTATCGGCAGTTCAAAATGGTATTGAACAGCTTAAATCCGGGATAGAAAATGCTCTTGGCGGAGTAGGGCAATTGAGCGAAGGAGCAGATACTTTGTCGGACGGTCTTGGAAATCTTTCAGCTGGTATTGATCAGGCAGGAGCAAGTCTTGAAGAAACTATAAGTTATAATAGACAGGTTCTCGAAGGTCTTAAAGCAGTATATGAACAGACCCAAGATGAAAATATTGGTCAAATGATTGGTATTATGGAACAGACAATTGCCGGACAGGAAGAAATTTCAGCTTCTATGAAAGATGGGGGTGCGTTAAAAGATGGTACGCTCCAACTTATAGACGGGGCTTATGCATTAAGTGATGGTATTGATAATTTAGAAGAAGGATCATCAACACTTATTGAAGGGGTAGACGAAATTGATGATGGTTTATCAAATTTGAAAGAGGGAAGTACACAGATTAGTCAAGGCAGCGATACATTGTATAATTCAGTAGTTAAAGTTAACAAAGGAGCATCTGATTTAACTAGCGGAACAAGTGATCTTGCATCAGCTAATTCTGCTTTGAAAGATGGTACTGAAAAATTAAATACAGGAATTCAATATGCCAGTGATGGTGCAGATTCACTTTTTGAGGGAGCAGATTCGTTGCAATATGGTCTTTCTGAACTTCAGAAAGGCGGAAGTGCTTTAAAAGATGGTGCAAATACTCTGTATAGTTCAATTGGCTCATTAACAAACGGTGCAATGGCAGTGTATAATGGAAGCGGAATCCTTGTGGACGGTATGTTCACACTAAAAAACAGTGTTTCAGAATTTTCTGATGGCGCCGGAAAGCTTGAAAGCGGTTCAAAGGAATTGAAAGAGGGAATGGAAAAGTTTAAAAAGGAGGGTATTGACAAAATAGCAAACGCATATAATAATGATGTAAAGGAACTTATTGACAGAATTAAAAGTCTTACAAATATTTCCAAAGAGTATAATAGTTTCTCAGGAATTGAAAATAATATGGATGGTAAAGTTAAATTCATTTATACAATTGATGGTATTGAAGAATAAACAATTAAAATTATAATAAAAATACCCCTTGAATCTAATTGAATCAAGGGGTATTTAATAATTTTATTATAAATCTTGTAAGTCTGCTGCAGTAATATCATTTTCTATATTATCTCTAGCAAGATCATTATCAATAACCGGATAAATTGATGGTATAGGTTTTTCATTTTCGGACTTTATATCTTCTAATGAAATGGGTCTGGAGTGGTATACTTTAAGTGATGGTGATGAGGTTCCGGCTATAATAGGATTAACATGTGCTTTGCCATGCTTTGCTTTTCCTTGAATCTCGGGTACAGGTGGAGTGGTATTGTGTTTTTTATTATGTGTTTGTTCAGGACGTTTCATTCCTTGTTTAGACATCTTTATCACCTCAAAAGTATTATATCCAATTCAATAAACTATATACGATTTTTTAATTAATAGGCTGATTTCTATTATTGTATATAAACATAATTATTGCTGATAAAATTATAATAATATACCCGAAGATACTGTACTTATCAGGCATTTGTTGAAAGATAAATAATCCAAGTATTGCCGAAAAAATAATTTGAGTATAATCATATACAGATATTTCTTTTGCCGGTGAACAACGATAAGCAGCGGTTATTGAAAATTGACCTCCTGCGGCTGATAAACCTGCACATACTAATAAAACTATTTGTATAATAGTCATTGAATGAAAGTTAATTAATATATATGGAAATGTTACTATACAAGAAAATGAAGAAAAGAAAAATACTATAAATGCACTTTTTTCACCTTTTTGTCCAAGATATCGGACTGTAGTATATGCAGCGCCTGCTCCCATTCCGCCTATAAATCCTATAACTGCCGGTAAAAATTCCATACCTGTTAATGTTGGTTTAATAATAAATAAGCTTCCTAAGAAAGCAAAACATACAAGTAATGTTTGTATCAAAGAAATTTTTTCTTTTAAGAATATAAGAGAAAAGATTATAGCAAAGAATGGAGACATTTTATTAAGCATTGATGCATCTGACAAAATTAAATGATCAACTGCATAGAAGTTACAAATTATACCTAATGTTCCGGCTATTGAACGAATGAAATGAAATTTAATATTACTCTTATTACATTTAATTTTAACATTATTTTTTTTCAATATAACAAATGCAAATATCAATGACACCAAATTTCTGAAAAAGCTTTTTTGTATGGTGGGAATGTCACCGGACAGACGAACAAAAATGTTCATAAGAGCGAAGCATAATGCAGATATAATTATATAAAAAATTCCTAAATATTTTTTGTTTATTTTTGACATAATTTTTATGCCTTAACAGCTTTATGAAATACTTTTTTTCCTTTTTTTATAATTGTTTCATTTGACAAATCAATTATTGTAGTAGGATCAATTATTTTAGTATCATTAACAGAAATTCCTCCCTGTTGAACAAGTCTTCTTCCTTCGCCATTTGAAGATGCAAGACCGGTTTTTACTAATAAAGTCAGTATTCCGATTTGATTGTTTTCCAATTCATCTTCATTAATAACAGTAGTAGGCATGTTTTCACTGTTTCCTACACCGGAAAAAACATCTCTTGCAGCTTTGATGCATTTATCTGCTTCTTCACTGCCATGAACCATTTTAGTTAATTCATAAGCCAATATTTCTTTAGCTTTATTAAGTTCAGCTCCTTGCATTGTTTTTTCCATATCTTCAATTTCTTCAATAGGTATAAAAGTCAGCATTTTAAGACATTTAATAACATCATCATCTCCAACATTTCTCCAATACTGGAAGAAATCATATGGTGATGTTTTTTCAGGATCAAGCCATACAGCGCCTTTTTCTGTTTTTCCCATTTTTTTACCTTCAGAATTAAGTAAAAGAGTAATTGTCATTGCATAGGCATCCTTGCCAAGTTTTTTTCTTATAAGCTCTGTTCCGCCAAGCATATTAGCCCATTGATCATCGCCTCCGAATTGCATATTACAGCCGTAATCTGTATAGAGTTTATAAAAGTCATAGCTTTGCATAATCATATAATTAAATTCTAGGAAAGTAAGACCTCTTTCCATTCTTTGTTTATAGCATTCAAAAGTAAGCATTTTATTAACGCTGAAATGTGTTCCGACTTCTCGTAAAACTTCAACATAATTTAAATCAAGAAGCCAATCACCGTTATTAACAACCAATGCTTTGCCATCTGAAAAATCAATAAATTTACTCATTTGTTTTTTGAAACATTCCACATTATGATTTATTGTTTCTTTAGTCATCATTTTTCTCATATCAGACTTTCCAGAGGGGTCACCTATCATTGCAGTACCGCCTCCCAGAAGAGCAATAGGTTTATTTCCAGCCATTTGAAGTCTTTTCATAAGGCAAAGAGCCATAAAGTGGCCGACATGAAGAGAATCGGCAGTAGGATCAAAGCCGATATAAAACGTTGCTTTTCCATTGTTAATGAGTTCTTTGATTTCATCTTCGTCGGTAAGCTGTGCCAGGAGACCTCTTCTTTTAAGTTCTTCAAATAATGTCATTTTTTTAAATCCTTTCATTAATAAAATAAGTCCTCTAATGAGTATAAACCCATCAGAGGACGATAATTTTTTACCGTGGTACCACCTCAATTTATCGAATAAAAAATCCGACCTTAAAACGCTTTAACGGGCGTACCCGAATAATCCTACTTTATTCAGATTATCAGTTCAGGGGTGTATTCGTCAGTTCATGAATATCCTTTTTCACCAATCAAGGATTCTCTGCAAATCATAGATAAAGACTACTATTCCCATCATTACTTTTTTATTATGTTATCATATAAAACAGACAATGTCAAGAGATTAAAAAGTATTTTCCATCAAACTCCGTAAATATTTCTATATTCTATCATTTTATCAAGATATTCTTTACCCGGAATAATATTATTTTTTATAGCGTCAATAATATCTTCCGTTGTTACAATAGAGTAGACATTTATGCCAAAATCTTTCTTAACTTCCTGAACGGCTGATAGCTCGCCTTTTCCCTTTTCCATTCTGTCAACTGATATAATTAAAGCTGTAATATCCACATCTGCTTGTTCTTTAAGGAGAGGTAAAACAGTTCTGATTGCAGTACCTGCTGTAATTACGTCTTCAATTATTGCAATTTTTTCGCCGTCTTTCATTTTACGACCAACAATAACGCCGCCTTCACCATGATCTTTGGCTTCTTTTCTGTCAAATGCATAATTTACATCGATTTCATATTTGTTAAATAAAGCTATACTGCATGCGGTTGCAAGGGGAATTCCCTTATAGGCAGGACCAAAAAGTGTATCAGCCTGAACATTGTTTTCTTTAATACACTGGGCATAGTATTCTCCAAGACGTGCCAGCTGTGCTCCTGTATTATAATTACCGGTATTTACAAAATACGGAGCTTTTCTTCCGCTTTTTAATGTAAAATCTCCGAAGGTAAGAACACCACTTTCAACCATAAATTTAATAAAACTTTCTTTGTAATTCATGTTAAATCCTCCATTTATGTATATTAATACGATATTTATCGTATTAATTAATATTTTCTAATTCTTTTAACCATATGTTTGCCGATGCGTCACTAGGCATTCTGAAATCACTTCTCGGTGATAAGGTAACGCTTCCGACCTTCGGACCATCCGGAAGACAAGAGCGTTTAAACTGCTGAGAAAAGAAACGTTTATAAAATATTTTTTCCCATTTTAAAATAATGTTTCTGTCATATTTTCCATTAAACGCCAAAAGTGCAATTCTAAATATTTTTTCTGGTGAAAATCCGAATCGAACCATATAATATAGAAAAAAGTCATGTAGTTCATACGGTCCTACCAGATCTTCAGTTTTCTGAGAAATAGTACCGTTATCATCAGGCGGCAGTAATTCCGGACTTACCGGTGTTTCCAGAATATCATAAAGAATATTTTTTAAATTGTTTTCACTGCAATCTGCTTCATACTTAACTAAATATCTAACTAATGTTTTAGGAATAGATGAATTTACTGCATACATGGACATATGGTCACCGTTATAAGTTGCCCACCCAAGTGCAAGTTCAGACAAATCACCGGTTCCTATTACAAGTCCATTATTTTGATTTGCAATATCCATTAATATTTGTGTTCTTTCTCTAGCCTGAGAATTTTCATAGGTAATATCAAGATCATTAATGTCATGATTTATGTCTGAAAAGTGTTGAATTACACTGTTTTTAATGTTTATTTCTTTAAGGGTTGTACAATATTGCTCTGCAAGTCTGCATGCATTTCTATACGTCCGATCTGTAGTACCAAAGCATGGCATTGTTACAGCTATAATTCCTTTTGGATCCAAATTAAGATATTTAAATGCATTTACAGTAACAATAAGGGCAAGAGTAGAATCAAGTCCTCCCGATAGACCTATAACTGCTTTTTTACAATTTGTATGTTTTAGTCTTTTGGCAAGACCAAATGACTGCATATCAGATATTTCTTTACACCTTGAATGAATATCTTTAACTGATGACGGAACAAATGGGGTAGGGGATATTGTATTTTTAATCTGTACTTGATGTTTTTTTATATTAAATTCAATTTTTGTATATTTTTCATTATGCATTAATGATGACTTTTGAAAAGTATTTGAACGTTTTCTTTCCGATTCGATTTTTTGGAGATCAGTGTCAAACATAATAATTCCGTTTGAAAATCTTTCGGACTCATTCGATAATGCTCCATTTTCCGAAATAATGCTATGTCCAGAATAAACCATATCTGTTGTAGATTCACCTATTCCAGCATTGGCATACATATAAGTGCACAACAAACTGCCTGATTGAGCTTTAACTATAGTTCTTCTATAATCAGATTTACCGATTATATCATTGCTGGCAGATAAATTGACAATAATATTAGCTCCTTCTTTAGCAAGCATTATAGAAGGGGAATCTGTGACCCATAAGTCTTCGCAAATTTCAATTCCGAAAATAAATTCCGGCATATCTTTACAGCAAAATATAAAGTTTGTACCTATAGGTATTGATTTTCCTAGAAAAAATGTCTGTGTACATTTTATTCCTGGTGTAAAATGTCGTGCCTCATAAAATTCAGAATAATTTGGAATATTTTTTTTAGTTATAAGAGCCAATAATTTTCCCTTTTGAAATACAGCAGCACAATTATAAATTTTTCCTTCAAATGCGTAAGGCAGACCAACAATATTTATCATATCATATTCAGCCGTTTCATTTATAATTTTATTTAGAGAGTCGAGTGCCGAATCTAATAAGGCTTTTTGAAAGAACAAATCTCCGCAAGTATATCCGGTTATTGAAAGTTCAGGAAATGAACATAGCATAACTCCGGATTGGTATGCTTCATTTATCATATTAATTATACAGTTCGCATTATATTCACAATCTGCAACTTTTAAATCTGGCGTTGCACATGCAATTTTTACAAAACCATGTTTCATTATAATACCTCACCCAAATTTTATACTTACATAAATTATTATAACCTAAAAAAAAGCAATATGCAAGAAAAATTTACCTTTTATGTGGTTTTTTCATTATTAAAATTATTTCAAATATACTTTTATATATTAATTTAATTGATATAAATATAATAATAATACATGATGGTATTATTATTATATCTCCGTATAATGTATAAAATGTAATATTATTATTAGTGAAAATTTCCGCTGAAATGGTATCAGAACAATTAATATCGGATTTTGCAATAATCTCTCCGTTTGAAGTTATAACGGATGAAATTCCAGTATTTGCACAATTTATAATATATTTTTTATTTTCCACAGCTCTTAATATTGAATGTGAATGATGTTGATATAAGGGTATACTTTTACCCAGCCATGAATCATTAGTCAATATCACAATAGCTTCAGCACCTTGTTTAGAATTTTCGGATATTAATTTTGGAAAAACTGATTCAAAGCAAATACCGCATCCTAGTTTACCGATTTCTGTTTCAATTAGAACACATTTATTTCCTTTGGAAAAGGAATTTGAAATAAATTGAAAATTACTATCAGAAAAAAAAGGATTATACTCACCAAAAGGTACTAAAATTTGTTTAAAATAAACTTCTGAATATTTTTTATTCGGATATGCTGCGGCACAAGCATTATATCGTAAATTTTCGTCATTATATTGGGCGCCAAATAAAATTGTGATATTATTTTTACTACAAAATTCATAAAGTTTTTGTTTGAAATTTTCATCATCAAAAATACTTCCGTATAATGCTGTTTCCGGGTAAACTACTAATTTAATATCTTCTTTTAAATTTTTATTCGTTAATTCTAAATATTTATCCATTATTTCTTCCGGTTGAGAATTCCATTTTTCCTTTTTAGAAAAATTTCCCTGTACTAATAAAACCTTTTGTGGTTCAGTGTTATTTTTAGTATTTTTCATTATTGTTACACCGATAAAAGAATTGAACAAATATATAAAAAAAGCAGTAATGATAAATATAAGTGATTTTAATGATTTTTTTGATAGATAAATTAAAAAAAGTGCAAGCATAAAATTAATTAGTAATATAAGTAATGTAATAAATAATCCCCCAAATATACTTGCTGATTGAATAAATTTTATATCATTTACAACAATATTACATAATCTGTTCCAAGGAAAAGCAAAAGGAATAAATTGTCCTTGCAGCCATTCTCCAAATATAAATAGAAAGCTTATTATAATAATTTTAATTAAAATATTTTTATTTTTACTTTTATATATTATAAATGGAAGGATAAATATTAAAGATAAAATAAAAGAAATAATTAAAAGTAATATAAATGAAAAAAACATGCCAAAATATTTATTCACAAAATAATTGGTACCGATTGATAGAATCCATATATCTGATATAAAGTAAAAAATAAATACAAAATTAAATAAAATAATGCTTATATTACATTTAGATTTTAAGATAATATAAAAAACCGGAGCAATAGAAAAGAATATGATATACCATAAACTACTGGAGTAAAATGCTAATGCTGACAATATAGCAGATAGTGATACTACACAAAAATATTTATTTTTATTCATATATAAATCCTGTTTTTTTAAAGTTATAATAGAATTATATTTACAAAAAAAATAAAAATTATTCTTTTATTGTTGATTTTTTTAATTATCTGATAATATTTAATTAAAAACAAAAATTCTCTTGCATTTTTGTGAAATTTGTTGTATTATATAATAGTATTGTTTAGTGTAAGGAGCTTTTACATGGAGTTAATTTCAATTATTGTACCTTGTTATAATGAACAGGAAGTACTTCCTATGTTTTATAATGAGATTAAAAAAGTTATCAATCAAATGAAAACAGATAATTCTCAGCTGGATTTTGAATTATTATTTATAAATGATGGTTCAAAAGATAATACATTAAATATGCTTAGAGAGTTAGCAAGTCAGGACAAGCAAGTCAGGTATATTTCTTTTTCAAGAAATTTTGGAAAAGAAGCCGGAATGTATGCCGGTCTTGAAAATTCAAAAGGTGATTATATTGTTATTATGGACGCTGACCTACAGCATCCTCCTGAATATATACCCAGAATGTATGACTATGTGAAAAATCATGGATATGACTGTGCTACTACACGCCGAACAAACAGAAAAGGAGAATCTAAAATCCGTTCTTGGTTTGCAAGAAAATTCTATAGGATTATGAATAAAATTTCTCAAACTGAAATAGTAGACGGTGCGCAAGATTTTAGATTTATGACCCGTCAAATGGTTGATTCTATATTATCTATGAAAGAATATAATCGATTTTCAAAGGGTATTTTCAGTTGGGTTGGTTTTAATGTTAAATATATAGAATACGAAAATGTAGAAAGAGCAGCCGGTACTACAGCATGGTCTTTTAGTAAGTTGTTCTCATATTCGCTAGAGGGTATATTTGCGTTTTCAACAGTACCGCTTGCTTTAGCGTCTCTTTTAGGTATACTAAGTTGCTTGATTGCATTCATAATTGTTATTGGCATTATTATAAAAACACTTATATTCGGTGAAGATGTTCAGGGATTTCCGACAATTGTCTGTGCCATTTTCTTCGTAGGCGGTTTACAGCTTTTTTGTATCGGAATACTTGGACAATATCTATCAAAAACTTATTTGGAAACAAAACGTAGACCGGTTTACCTTATAAAAGAAACTGAACAATTTATAAAAAATAAAAATGAAAAAGATCAGTAGAATAAATATAAGCGATAAAAACAACAAAGCGAAATGGCATGTTAAATTATTATTTATCTTTTTATTTTGTGTTTTAATTGTAACGTTAGCTGCATTGATTAAGTTTTATTATGATGTTAATAAATATGATAATCAGGCTTACCTAGATTCAAATATTATTACAGATTTTAGTAATAATAAAAATAATTACAAAATCATCAGAAATGATGATGGAATGTTGGGAGTTACTGATAATCAAAACAGATCAGTTATTGAACCACGGTGGAACAATATTTATTTCTTAAATTCTAACCGCTTTGCTGTTCAAAAAAAAATAAACGGTGTTCTTAAAATGGGCATTATTGATAGTGATGAAAATTATATAACACCATTTATTTATAAAAAAATTATGTCCATAGGTAATGATTATTTAATAGGATATTTTGAAAATGAAAACGGTTTTTCTTTATTTGATACTAGCGGAAATCTAATTTCTAATAAAAAATGGTTAGAATATACGTACGATAAGCAAAATAATAAATTGATGTTATCAAATGATTATGAAAATTATGTTTTTTTAAATTATGATGAAAAAATTATATGTACAGAAATTAATTTCGAGAATAATATTGATTCAAAACCCGAGCTTAATGTTAAATTAAATATAAAAGATATCGAACTAATAGAGCAAATAAATTCAGATGATTTGGTCGATATTTTTAAAATTATATGCATTTATTTTAATGCCCTTACTTCAAATAATATGCAAGATATAAGTCAAATAACAAATGATCAGTATTATCAGTCTCTTTCATCAAATAATCTTTTTGAAAAATGCTTAATTAAGAATATATCCGAAGTGAGTATTGAACAATCTGCTACTGAAGAATTTACTTATATGCTGTCAACAGTAATAATTTATGATTACATGGGACATGAAAAAAATATAAAAAACTTAAAATCTTTATTATCCTTAATAATTATTAAGGATAATGATTCTATGATATTGAAAAGTATTAATAAAGAAGAAATATAAATTTTAATGGAAAAGGTGAGTAAATTATGAATAAAAAGGTCGCAATTATTATGGGAAGCGACAGTGATCTTCCGGTTGTAAAGAGTGCCATGTTAAAACTTAAGGAATTTGATGTTCCATTTGAAGTACATGTTATGTCAGCACATCGTACACCAAACGAAGCAGCGGAATTTTCTAAAAATGCAATGTCAAATGGTTTTGGTGTAATTATTTCAGCAGCAGGTAAAGCAGCTCATCTTGGCGGTGTTTTAGCTGCTCATACTACAATACCTGTTATTGGAATTCCTATAAAATCATCAACTTTAGATGGTTTGGATGCATTATTTTCAACTGTTCAAATGCCAAGTGGAATACCAGTTGCTACTGTGGCAATAGACGGTGCTGAAAATGCGGCAATTTTAGCTGTACAGATGCTCGCTTTATCAGATAAAACATTATCAGATAAGCTTATTGATATGAAAAAGCAAATGGCTGAATCAGTCAAAGCTAAAGATAAACATATTTCTCAGGAAATAAATAAGTTAATATAAATTTTGGAGGACAATTATATGGAAAATCTTATGAAAACAGAACAGCTTTAT
Source organism: uncultured Oscillospiraceae bacterium (assembly GCA_949745795.1). Lineage (GTDB taxonomy): Bacteria > Bacillota > Clostridia > Oscillospirales > Ruminococcaceae > Porcipelethomonas. The sequence continues at coordinate 12,001 of CATKAZ010000132.1, forward strand.
GAAGGTAAAGCTAAAAAGGTTTATGCTACAAATAATGATGATTATGTTATCGTTGATTATAAGGACGATGCAACAGCATTTAATGGTGAAAAAAAAGGTACGATAAATAATAAAGGAATTATTAATAACCGTGTTACTAATCACTTAATGAAGCTTTTGGAAAGTAATGGTATTCCTACTCATCTAGTAGAAGAAATTTCAGATCGTGAAACAATTGTAAAGCGTGTTTCAATTGTTCCGCTTGAGGTAATTGTAAGAAATATTGCCGCCGGTTCATTATCAAAAAGAATCGGACTGGACGAGGGAGTAAAGCTTAACAAGACAGTTCTTGAATATTGTTACAAGGATGACGATTTGGGAGATCCTATGGTAAATGAATACCATATAATGGCGATGGAATGGTGTACAAAAGAAGAATTGGATTTAATTGCGTCATATGCACTGAAAGTAAATTCAGTTCTTACGGAGTATCTAAAAGATCTTAATATTGAACTTATTGATTTTAAACTTGAATTCGGAAAAACTTTGGACGGAACTATTGTACTTGCAGATGAAATATCACCGGATACTTGCCGTTTTTGGGATAGTACTACTCATGAAAAGCTTGATAAGGATAGATTTAGAAGAAACATGGGCGGCGAAGAAGATGCATATAAAGAAATAATGAAAAGACTTCTTGGAGAATAATTATTTATCTGAATGGAGTAAAATTTATGTTTGATCAAATAAAAGAAGAATGCGGTGTATTCGGAGTATATAGCAAAGAAACGATGGATGTTGCATCGCAGACATACTTTGCATTATATGCATTACAGCACAGAGGACAAGAAAGTTGCGGTATTGTTGTAAATGACAAGGGTATTTTTTCATATCATAAAGATCTTGGTTTGGTTCCCGATGTTTTTAATGAGGGAAATTTGCGAAAACTTGGTATGGGTAACATAGCAATTGGACATGTCAGATACTCTACCACAGGCAAATCCAATAGGTCGAATGCGCAGCCGTTAGTTGTCAGGCATATTAAAGGACCTATGGCAATAGCACATAATGGAAATCTTGTCAATGCAAGAGAATTACGTGAAAAATATGAGTTAAATGGCGGAATATTTCATAATACAAACGATACTGAAGTCATTTCATATGCAATAACAGAACAAAGACTGATTCAACCGTCTATTGAAAAAGCGGTTGAACAGGCTATGTATAAGTTTAAAGGAGCTTATTCTCTTGTAATTATGTCTCCCAAAAAATTAATAGCTGCAAGAGATCCTCAGGGGTTTAGACCATTATGTATGGGAGAAACTGAAACAGGAGCGATAGTTTTTGCTTCTGAAAGCTGTGCACTGGATAGTATTGGAGCAAAATTTATCAGAGATGTTGAAGCCGGAGAAATTATTATTGTTGATGAAAACGGAGTACATTCCGTTAAGACTCACTGTGGTCAGAAAACATCTATGTGTGTATTTGAATATGTTTATATTGCACGTCCTGATTCAGTTATTGAGGGTTCCGGTGTTCATCAGGCAAGATTAAATGCCGGAAAAATATTATGGAAAGAATCCCCTGTAGAAGCAGATGTTGTTGTGGGGGTCCCTGACAGTGGACTTGATGCGGCTTTAGGTTTTTCAATGGCATCAGGAATACCTTATGGTGTTGGTTTTATAAAAAATCGCTATGTAGGTAGAACCTTTATTCAGCCTAGCCAATCTCAGCGTTCAAATTCCGTGAGGATAAAATTAAATGTTATTAAAGACGTTGTTAAAGGCAAAAGGGTTGTGTTAATAGATGATAGTATTGTACGTGGTACAACAAGTGCAAGAATTGTCAATCTAATACGTGAAGCCGGTGCAACAGAAGTTCATATGCGCATATCCAGTCCTCCGTTTACAAATCCATGTTATTTTGGAATTGATATTGACAGCAAGGAAAATCTTATAGCTTGTCAAATGAGCATAGAGGAAATCGCAAAAGAAATAGGTGCTGATTCATTAGGCTATTTAAGCATTGAAGGTGTCAAAAGAATTGCAGAAAATGCAAAATGCAATTTTTGCACCGGATGTTTTACAGGAGATTATCCTGTAAAGGTTCCTAAAGATATGCCTAAAGATAAATTTGAACGTAAAATTGGCGAATAAATAAATTTTTGGAGGATCATTTAATGAAAAGCTTTTCTGAAAGTTATAAAAAGGCTGGAGTAGACGTTACAGCTGGTTATAAAGCTGTCGATTTAATGAAAGTACATGTTAAGAAAACTATTACAGATGGAGTTTTATCCGGTTTAGGAGGTTTTGGCGGTTTATTTGAACCTGACCTGACAGGTATACAAAAACCGGTTTTTGTATCCGGAACTGACGGTGTCGGAACAAAATTAAAAATCGCCTTTTTAATGGACAAGCATAATACAATTGGAATTGACTGTGTGGCTATGTGTGTAAACGATATTGTATGCTGTGGAGCAAAGCCTCAATTTTTCCTTGATTATATTGCAGTAGGTAAAAATTATCCTGAAAAAGTGGCTGATATAGTGTCCGGCATTGCAGACGGATGTGTACAGTCAGGCTGTGCACTTATCGGAGGAGAAACAGCGGAAATGCCTGGTTTTTATCCCGTAGATGAATATGATGTGGCAGGATTTGCGGTAGGTGTTGTAGATAAGGAAAAAATACTTAAGCCTGAGACGCAAAAGGCAGGGGATGTACTTATTGCACTTAAATCCAGCGGCGTACATTCAAATGGTTTTTCATTAATAAGAAAAGTTTTCACAGTAAACGAACAAACTTTAGCAAGACACTTTTCCGATCTTGGCACTACCCTTGGTGACAGTTTGCTTACTCCTACAAAAATTTATGTAAAGCCAATTCTTTCTTTACTCGAACAAGTTAATGTAAAAGCAATTTCTCATATTACCGGCGGAGGCTTTTATGAGAATATACCTCGTTCACTTCCAGAAGGAATATCTGCTCAAATAAGCAGAAATAGTGTTCAGGTTCTTCCTATTTTTGATTTGATAGCAAGAACAGGTCATATTCCTGAAAGGGATATGTTTAATACATTTAATATGGGTGTGGGAATGACTGTTTCTGTTGATAAAAACGATGTTGATAAAACTATTAATATTCTTAATAATTCAGGTGTTGAAGCTTATGTTTTAGGTGAACTGGTTAATAGTAATGAAGGTGTTATAATTAATTAAGTGAGGTAAATTATGAACATATCAGATAAGCCGATGAAAAATATTATTGTTTTAGTATCGGGTGGAGGAACAAACCTTCAGGCACTGATCGATGCTCAAAATAGTGGACAAATTATCGGAGGAAAAATATCGTGTGTAATCTCATCAAATCCTAATGCATATGCATTGATAAGGGCAAAGGAAAACGGTATACCTACAAGAATAATACCAAGAAAAGCGTTTAGTGATAATAAAAGTTACAGCGAAGCTATTTTGGAAGCACTGTATGAAGAATATGCTGATTTGATTGTGCTTGCAGGATTTATGACTATTCTTGATGAAAGCATTATTAAGGCTTATCCTTATAAAATAATAAATGTTCATCCTGCTTTAATACCATCATTCTGTGGTCAAGGCTTTTATGGTTTAAAAGTACATGAAGAAGTGTTAAAATATGGTGTAAAAATTAGCGGAGCTACCGTACATTTTGTTAATGAAATTGCAGATGCAGGTGCTATTATTATGCAGAAGGCGGTTGCCGTTAAAAATGGTGATACTCCTGAAGTATTGCAGAAACGTATAATGCAGGAAGCAGAGTGGAAGATATTACCTGAAACAGTTTCATTGTTTTGTCAGGAAAAAATTGAAATAATAAATGGTAAGGCATACATAAAGGAAAGTTAATGTTTAGTTTAAAAGACAATAATTCTGTACTTAAAGTCAGAAAGTATTTTATTTGTTTTGTCATGTACGCAATTCTAGGATGGTGCTATGAAGTCATACTGGAAACATTTATTTATGGTTGGGGGTTCAGTAACAGAGGTGTTTTATTTGGACCATATTGTCCGATTTACGGTATTGGAGCCATAACCTTTATACAATGCTTTGGTTGGATATTAAATAAAAAGGACAAGTTATGGTTTAATATAATGAAACCGATTATTATATTTTTAGGATGCATGACTGTCGCAACGCTCATTGAGCTTGCTGCAAGCTATATTCTTGAATTCACAACGGGAAAATGGCCTTGGCAAACATATATTGATTATAAATATAATTTTCAGGCAAGAATTGCATTGTCAACTTCATTAAGATTTGGAATCGGAGGGGTAATTTTTCTTTATATTATTCAACCGTTTTATGAATGGCTTTTATCAAAACTTTCAAATAAATATATTAATATAATTTCTAGAGTTTTATTGGTTATATTGTTGGCGGATTGCATATATACATTTATTTTGAAATAATAAAGAAGGGGATATTATGAAAAAAATTGATATTGCACAAGAACTCAGCAGGAATTCTTATCCTGGCAGAGGTATTATTATAGGAAAATCTGAAAATGGAAAAAATGCAGTTACAGCATATTTTATAATGGGACGTAGTGAAAACAGCCGTAATAGAGTATTTATTGAAGATGGTGAAGGTATTAGAACTCAAGCATTTGATCCGGCTAAATTATCTGATCCAAGTCTTATAATTTATTCTCCTGTGAGAGTATTGGGAAATAAAACAATAGTAACAAATGGTGATCAGACAGACACTGTTTATGACTTAATGAATAATCAGCTTACTTTTGAACAGGCTTTGAGAACAAGAGAATTTGAACCAGACGCTCCAAATTATACTCCGAGAATTTCAGGTATAATAAAGGTTGAACCTAGTAAAACATTTAACTATGCACTTTCTATTTTGAAAAGTGCTGATGGTAATCCGGAATCATGTCATAGATTTACATTTTCATATAATAATCCGATAAATGGTGAAGGGCATTTCATTCATACATATATGGGTGATGGCAATCCTCTTCCGAGTTTTGAAGGAGAACCAAAACTAATAACAATACCCAATGACATAGAAGAATTTTCTAATATGTTATGGGAAAATTTAAATTCTGACAATAAGGTATCATTATTTGTTAGATATATAGATTTAAATACCGGAAAATATAAATCAAAAATAATTAATAAAAATTGTTAGGAGAAGATTTATGTCTGCTGAAATGTTTTTAAAGTATGGATGTAATCCAAATCAGAAACCTTCAAAAATTTATGTAAAAAATAATGAATTGCCTATTACTGTATTAAATGGTAATCCGGGTTATATTAATTTATTAGATGCTTTTAATGGATGGCAGCTTGTTAAAGAATTAAAAGAAGCTACTGGTTTATGCGCAGCAACTTCATTTAAACATGTATCACCTGCCGGAGCTGCTGTAGGTATTCCACTGAGTGAAACACTGAAAAAAATATATTTTGTTGATGATCTCGGAGAACTGTCACCAATGGCATGTGCGTACGCGAGGGCAAGAGGAGCAGATAGAATGTCATCGTATGGCGACTTTGTCGCTTTATCAGACACATGTGATGTTTCTACAGCTAAAATGCTTCAGCGTGAAGTTTCTGATGGTATTATTGCTCCCGATTATACTGATGAAGCATTGGAGATTTTAAAATCTAAGAGAAAAGGTACTTATAATGTTATAAAAATAGATCCTAATTATATTCCGGAAGAAATTGAAACTAAGCAGGTTTTCGGAGTAACCTTCGAACAGGGAAGAAATAATCTGAAAATAAATAATGAGCTTCTTCAAAATATAGTAACTGATAATAAGGATATTCCTGAAGACAAAAAGCGTGATTTATTAATATCGCTTATTACTTTAAAATATACTCAGTCTAATTCAGTTTGTTACGTTAAAGACGGACAAGCTATTGGCATAGGCGCCGGACAGCAATCTAGAATTCATTGCACCAGATTAGCAGGAAATAAAGCAGATATATGGTGGCTTCGTCAGTCACCTCAGGTGTTAAGTCTGAAATTTGTGGATAATATTAGAAGACCAGATCGTGATAATGCAATTGATGTTTATATTTCAGATGAATATATGGATGTTCTTGCTGATGGTGTATGGCAAAATATTTTTAAAGAAAAACCATCAATATTTACAAAGGAAGAACAAAAAGAATGGCTTGAAAAAAATACTAACGTATGCCTTGGCTCTGATGCATTTTTCCCATTTGGTGATAATATTGAACGAGCTAAAAAAAGCGGTGTTTCATATATAGCGGAACCAGGCGGTTCTATAAGAGATGACAATGTAATTGATACTTGCAATAAATACAATATAGCTATGGCATTTACGGGTATACGTCTTTTCCATCATTAATTCTTTAATGATTATATAATAAATATTGTAAGGAGAAAAAATATGAAGGTACTGGTTGTCGGTGGCGGCGGCAGGGAACATGCAATAATCATGAAGCTTGCTGAAAGTCCAAAGATTGATAAACTTTACTGTACCCCCGGAAATGGTGGTATATCAAAATATGCCCAGTGTTTTTCAGTTAAAGCAACTGACATAGAAGGCGTTGTAGAAATTGCTAAGGAACTGGCAGTTGATATGGTTGTTGTAGCTCCTGATGACCCATTGGTTTTAGGTATGGTAGATGCTTTAGAAGCTGAAGGAATAAAAGCTTTTGGACCTAATAAAGCAGCAGCGGCTATTGAAGGCAGCAAGGTTTTTTCAAAAGATCTGATGAAAAAATATGATATACCTACAGCTAAATATGAAGTTTTTTCTGATTCTGTAAAGGCAATAGAATATCTGAAAAATGAAAATAAATATCCTGCAGTTATAAAAGCTGATGGATTAGCTTTAGGTAAAGGTGTAATAATTGCTCAGAATTTTGAAGAGGCAAAGAATGCTGTCATATCAATTATGGAAGACCAAATTTTCGGAAAAAGCGGAGCAAATATTGTAATAGAAGAATTTTTAAATGGTCCGGAAGTTTCTGTACTTTGTTTTACTGATGGTAAAACTATTTCACCTATGGTGTCTTCAATGGATCATAAGAGAGCGCTGGATAATGATGAGGGCTTAAATACCGGAGGTATGGGAACAGTTGCTCCGAATCCATATTATACACAAGAAATTGCAGATACTTGTATGGAAACAATTTTTATTCCAACAATAAAAGCCATGTCAAACGAAAATAGAACGTTTAAAGGTTGCCTTTATTTTGGATTAATGATAACAGAAGATGGTCCTAAAGTAATTGAATATAATTGCCGTTTTGGAGACCCGGAAACTCAGGTTGTACTTCCATTGCTAGATACTGATTTAATTGATATTTTTAATGCTGTTATAAATGAGACATTGAGTGATTTAAATATTCAATGGAAAAATCAGTCTGCCGCATGTATTATTATGGCAAGTGGGGGGTATCCTAAAAAATATGAAACAGGATTAGAAATTTCTGGTTTAGATGAAAAGGGACAAATAAGTGATTCTATGATTTTTCATGCAGGTACACAAATAAAAGATGAGAAATTTTATACATCTGGTGGAAGAGTATTAGGAGTGACTGCGTTATCAGATCAACTTAGCTCTGCGCTAGACCTTGCTTACAGTTCTGTTTCAAAAATAAATTTTGATAAAGTGCATTATAGAAAAGATATTGGACAGCGAGCATTAAATTCAAAAAAATTACAGGAAGAATTAGTATGTTATTAAATAGATTTTTGCCAAGAATTGAATTTGATAATTATGAGGATTTTAAGCAAAATTATAAAGTAAATGTACCTGAAAATTTTAATTTTGGTTTCGATATTGTTGACGAATGGGCGAAACAGGAACCGGATAAAATGGCTTTGGTATGGTGCAATGACCATAATGAAGAACGTAAATTTACATTTACAGATATATCAAAGTTATCAAATAAAGCAGCAAATTATTTTAAAAGTATAGGTATTAAAAAAGGTTCTGTTGTAATGCTTATTTTACGCAGAAGATGGGAATATTGGGTCTGTGCAGTTGCTTTGCATAAAATAGGCGCCATTATTATACCGGGTTCTTTACAGCTTACGGCTAAGGATATTGTATATAGGGGAAATGCTGCGAAAATTTCTGCTATCGTTAGTATTAATGATAATTTTGTAATTAATCAAATAGAAACAGCTGCAAATAATATCCCTTCATTAAAATATAAAATCGTTGTTGGGGAAAAATATAATACATGGGATTATTTTGAAGATGAAATTCAAAAATTTTCAGATGTATTTGAGCGTCCTGAAAATGGAAATAAATGGGATGATATTATGCTGATTTATTTTACATCCGGTACAACTGGAATGCCTAAAATGGTAAAGCATAATTTTGCACATCCTTTGGGACATATTGTAACAGCTAAATACTGGCAACAGGTTCAAGAAAATAAATTGCATATGAGTGTTTCAGATTCCGGATGGGCAAAATTTGGTTGGGGTAAAATCTATGGTCAATGGATTTGCGGAGCTGTGATTTTTTGTTATGATATGGATAAATTTATTCCGCTTAAACTTCTTGAAAAAATAACTGATTATAAAGTAACTACTTTTTGTGCTCCTCCTACTATGTTTAGATTTATGCTACAGGAAGATGTATCAAAATTTGATTTATCAAATATTAAAACATGTTGTATTGCAGGAGAACCTTTAAATCCACAAGTTTTTAATGATTGGTATAAATTAACCGGATTAAAATTGCGTGAAGGTTTTGGGCAAACTGAAGGAACTGTATTAATAGCTAATTTTAAGTGGATGGAACCTTCAGCAGGTTCTACCGGCAAACCCTCTCCATTATATGATATACGGCTTATTAACAGTGATGGTAATGACTGTAAGCCAGGTGAAGAAGGAACTATTGTAATTTCTGGTGTTAATAAAAAACTTCCTGTAGGATTATTTACAGGTTATTATAATAATCCTGAACTTACTGAAAAAGCACTTGGCGGAGAATATTACGATACCGGTGATATGGCTGTATGCGATGAAAATGGTTATTATTGGTTTATGGGAAGAAACGATGATGTCATTAAATGTTCAGGTTATCGTATAGGTCCATTTGAAGTTGAAAGTGCTATGATCGAACATCCGTCTGTTGTTGAATGCGCAATTACTTCAGCACCAGATCCAATTCGTGGTCAAGTGGTAAAGGCAACTGTTGTATTAGCAAAAGAATATACTCCAAGTGATGAATTGACTAAAGAACTTCAAGAACATGTTAAACATACTACAGCGCCTTATAAATATCCGAGAATCATTGAATATGTGGATGAACTGCCAAAAACTATAGGCGGTAAAATAAAGCGTAAAGAAATCAGAATGCAGGATAATAAATAGTACCATCCCGGAGGAATTTATGAATGAACGATTGCCTTTTCTTCAGCAAAAGACATCCAAATTGACAATTTCGCCGGGTGTTTATTTAATGAAGAATAAAAATAATGATATCATTTATATTGGAAAAGCTAAAAATTTAAAAAATCGAGTAAGTAGTTACTTTAGGCATAATGCCAGTCATACACCCAAAGTCATACAGATGGTTGAAAATGTTTTTGATTATGATTTTATAGTAACTGACAGCGAATATGAAGCGTTGATTTTAGAGTGTAGTTTAATTAAACAACATAAACCTAAATATAATATTCTGCTTAAAGATGATAAAGGATATTTTTATATTAAAATTTCCAAGGAATTATATCCTAAAATTACGGCTGAAAAAAATGTGGATAAAACCGGAGAATTTTTTGGACCATACACAAGTTCATTTGTTGCTACACAAACAGTTGACGAAATAAATAAGGTATTTAAACTTCCTACATGTAAATATAAATTTACTGAAAAAAGAACAGTTATGAGGCCATGTTTGAATTATCATATTAATCAATGTATAGGTCTTTGTAAAAACCATATAACTTCAGAAGAATTTAATGAAATTATTAATCAAGCTAAGTCATATATACAGAATGGAAATAATTTATCTATAAAGAAATTGCAAATGCAAATGGAAAAAGCATCTGATAATATGGAATTTGAAAAGGCCGCAAGAATTAGAGATAGAATAAACGCAATCACTAAGTCAAGTCAAAAGCAAAAAATCTTTGATGTAGATTTAAAAAATTGTGATTTTATTGCTTCATCACAAAGTTCAAACGGAATCTGTATATCATTATTAATGTACAGAAACGGCCGCTTATTTGATAAACTGACTTTTCCATTTTGTAATGATGAATGTGATGAAAATTATTTAGAATCTTTTTTAATGATGTATTATACTTCTCAAGATAATATCCCTTGTAATATAATAATAGAAGAAAAAATTGAAAACATAGAATTAATAAAAAAAGTATTATATGATAAATGTAACCATAGTATTAAATTTTCCTTTCCGCAGAAGGGGAATTTACTCAAATATATAATGATGGCAAAATCTAATGCTGAAGAATATTTATCTATTCAAAATAATAGGACTGGTAAAGAAATATCTGCACTGGAAGATTTATCAAAGATTTTGGGGTTAAGTAAACCTCCGGAATATATAGAAGCTTATGATATATCAAATTTATCATCATCTTCAATGGTTGCAGGTATGGTTGTGTTTAAAAATGGACGTCCATTTAAAAAGGCATATAAGCGGTTTGCTATAAAAGAAAATTTTATTCAAAATGACTATGCATGTATGCAAGAAGTTATAGAAAGACGTTTTAATGAATACCTGCATAGTAATGACAGTGGCTTTATTAGATTACCAGATTTAATTTTGTTAGATGGTGGAAAAGTACATGTAAATGCAGTTTTGCAATCTATTGAAAAATTCAAATTAAAAATTCCTGTATATGGTCTTGTAAAAGATAATAAGCATAGAACTCGAGCAATAACAACCGGAGGTAATGAAATATCTGTTTCAAAAAAGTCACAAGCTTTTATTTTGATGACAAAAATACAGGATGAAGTGCATAGATTTGCAATATCTTATATGAAATCCAGGCATACAAAAAATAATTTTAGTTTTGAATTAACTAAAATAAAGGGTATAGGAATAAAAAAGGCTCAAAAGCTTATATTTGAGTATAAAACAAAAGAAAATTTAAAAAAAGCCATACCAGAAGATTTGTCAAAAGTTGCAGGCGTAAATATTAGCGTGGCTGAAGAACTGTATAAACTTATTCAAAATTTATAAAGTAGGTGATAAAATGAGAGTTATCACAGGAATAGCAAAAGGTATCAAGTTAGAAACATTAGAAGGTATGGATGTACGTCCTACAACAGATAAGGTAAAAGAAGCAATATTTTCATCAATTCAATTTGATTTATATGATTCTTTGATTCTGGATCTGTTTGCAGGCAGTGGTCAACTTGGAATCGAAGCGTTAAGCAGGGGAGCAAAGTCAGCAGTATTTGTTGATAATTCAAAAAAATCAATTGAAATTGTCAGAAAAAATTTAGAAAAAACAAAACTTATTGATTTGTCTCAGTTAGTTTATATGAATAGTATGGACTATATTAAGTTACTCGATAAAAAATTTGATTTTATTTTTTTGGATCCTCCATATAATAAAGGTATTTTGAACGAAATACTACCATTGTTATCTGATAAGCTAAATAATAAAGGTCAAATTATCTGTGAATATGAACAAAATTTGAAATTACCAGACAAAATTGAAAATTTAAGGTTGAAAAAAAGTTATAAATATGGTAAAATAAAAATATCGATATTTTGTTATTATAGAGAGGATGAATAGATTGAAAAGAATAGCTGTTTGTCCCGGAAGCTTTGATCCTATAACATTTGGTCATATTGATATAATAAAAAGAGCATCACAGTTATTTGATGAGGTTGTTGTACTCATTTCTGTTAACACTGTAAAAACTCCAAGTTTTACAGAATCTGAACGTATGATGATGATAAAAAAAAATACTAGTGAATTTGGTAATGTTGTTATAGATGTTTTAGATGGTCTTTTGGCTGATTATGTACAAAAAATTGGTGCAGTTGCAATTGTTAAAGGTCTTAGAGCAGTTAGTGACTTTGAATATGAATTTCAAATGGCACTTGCAAATAAAAAATTATATAATGGTGCAGAAACAGTTTTTCTTACAACTTCAACGGAAAATATGTACTTAAGCTCAAGTGTCGTTAAGCAGATTGCTTATTTTGGTGGTGACATTAGTCATTTTGTACCTGAAAACGTGCTTGATTTTATAAGAAAAAGGCTTATAAAGGAGTAAAATTTTATGAACAATAAAATTGATGAGATTCTTGATGAAATGGATGAAGTTCTTGATAAAGCAAAACCATTTCCTTTTGCTGGAAATAAATTTCTTGTTGATGCGGACAGGATGAGAGAGCTTGTTAATGATGTAAGATTAAATATGCCTCATGAAATAAAAGATGCTAGACTTGTTGCATTTGATAGGGAAAGAATATTAAATGAAGCAAAAGCTAAGGCAGAATCAATAATAAGTCAGGCAGAAAAAAGAGCTGTTGCTATTGTTTCACAAGATGCTATAGTTAAAGAGGCTAAGAAAAAGGCTGTTGAACTTTTAACTAAGGCTCAAAATAATGCTAAAGAAATAAAAAAAGCTACAAATGATTATGTTGACAATTTAATGAATAATACGGAAAAATTTATGACAATTGCTTTACAGGATGTAAAAAAACAAAAATCAAAAATAAGAGAAAGCAGAAGATAAATATATTATTTAAATAAAGAGATATATGTCAATGTGTGAAATGACAATATCTCTTTTTGTTTTTTTATGTGTAAAAAATAGGACGTCACTTCTTTTTTTTAAAATTGGCAAGAGGTGAATTATCAGCAGCATTTTTTAGTATATCATTTGATAAATGCGTATATATTTCGGTTGTTGCAATACTTTTATGTCCAAGAATTTCTTTTAATGTTAATGTATCAACATTTCCATACTGATACATCAGTGTTGCAGCAGTATGCCGTAATTTATGTACTGATATGCCTTTGCCGGAAAGCCCTGAAATCTTTAATGTTTCTTCAACAATTTGCTCAACACGTCTGCGACTAATACGTCCTCCTTTTTTACTTAAAAACAATGCATCGGGTTCTATTATTGAATTTTCACGTGACTCAAGATAATCCTGTAACGCATTAATACAAGCATCATTAAGATATATCATACGTTCTTTATTACCTTTGCCTAATAATTTAACTTTCCTTTCCTTGAAGTTAATATCTGATATGTTCATTCCTACTAGTTCACTTAAACGCATACCGCAATTTAAAAAAAGCGTAATCATACAATAATCTCGTAACGAATTAAACTTGTTATTAGCAGCTTGTTCCAGGAGTTCATGACTTTCTTCAAGTGTCAAATATTTTGGTAAAGATTTTTTTAAACTTGGAAGTTCAAGGTTAATAGTAGGATCGTTTTTAAGTATACATGCTTGTTTAGTAAGATATTTAAATAAACTTTTTATTGACGAAATTTTACGTGCAATAGTTTTATCATTATTTTTGCGTTCATCACGTAAAAAATAAATGTATTCATATATTTTATGAAGATTAACAGTTTCTAGTATTTTTAAATCAAATTTTTGTATATCTATTTTATTAAAATCCATATCTTCAGATGAATTCATATATATCAGATATCTGAAAAAAACTCTTATATCTATTAAATAACCTTCAGCGGTTCGTTCAGATTTTGATTTAACTAATGTTAAGTGAAACCAGTAATCATTAATAAAATCCGGAAATTCTTTTAAATTTATTTTTTTCATATTTTTTATACCTCTAATTTCGCTAAATTTGTATTTAGCGAAATCCTATTATTTTTTATTTCTCTTTCCTAACAACTAATTATATCATATATTTTGCAGAATTATCAAGTATATTTGACTTTTTTTGAAAAGTATGATATTATTAATTAAGTAAATGATTGAAAGGAACAATTTAATGCAATTTAAGGAATTAGAATTATCAGATGAATTATTGTCGGCTGTAACGTTAATGGGATTTAAAGAAATGACTGAAATACAGGAAAAAAGTATTCCTGTTATTATGGAAGGTTTAGATGTAATTGGTCGTTCGAATACCGGGACTGGAAAAACTGCTGCTTTTGGTATTCCAGTAATAGAAAAAATAAGGGAAAATGACTCTTATAATATTCAAACTCTTATTTTATGTCCAACACGTGAACTTGCGCAACAAGCATGTGAAGAAATTAAAAAATTTAGTAAATTTAAAAATTGGGTTAAACCATTAGCTATTTTTGGTGGTGTAAGTATTGATAAACAAATTTATCAATTAAAGCACGGTGCTAATCTTATTATTGGTACTCCCGGAAGAATTATTGATCATATAAATCGACGAACGTTAAAGCTTAATAATTTAAAAACAATTGTACTTGATGAAGCAGATGAAATGCTTCAAATGGGTTTTCGAGAAGATATTGAAAAAATTCTCCAACATATTCCCAGTGAGCGTCAAACTATACTTTTTTCAGCAACAATGCCTCCCGAAATCATGGCAATTACAAATAAATATCAAAAAAATCCAATTTTAATTAAAACTATTACAAAAAGTAAAACTGTAGAAACTATTGATCAGTACTATTATATAGTACCAATGGGGAAAAAATTTGATGCTTTAAATTTGCTTTTAATGAAAAATCAGCCTAAATCTTCAATGATTTTTTGTAATACAAAAAAAATGGTTGATGAATTAACCGATCTCTTAATATCAAAGGGATATAAGGCAATAGGAATTCATGGAGATATGAAACAATCACAGCGCAGTTCAGTTATGAATTCTTTTAAATCGGGAAAGACTTCTATTTTAGTTGCTACGGATGTTGCAGCTCGTGGAATCGATATTAGTGGCATAGATGCAGTTTTTAACTATGATTTACCTCAGGATAATGAATATTATATTCATCGTATAGGACGTACAGGACGTGCTGGAAAGTCTGGAACTGCTTATACTTTAGTATGTAATCGTAAACAAGTATACGATTTAAATACAATTGCTAAAAATACCAGATCTGTTATAAAAGAAAGTGAGTTACCTGATAAATCAGAATTAGTTGATATAGAAATTCAAAATAATATAGAATTCATATCAAATCTTTTTGATAAAAAAATATTTAAGGAATCATATGATCTTCTAAATAAACTATTAAATATAGGATGGTCATATGAAAATATTTCACTTTATTTGTTAAATTATATGTTTGCTAAAAAATACCAAGACATTCCGGATGTAAAGGTTATAAGGTATAATAATTCATCTAATAAAGCTGATGAAAAACATAATAATAAAAAGATTGCCAGAGTCAACATTAATATTGGTAAAAGCCACAAAATAAATCCTAATTATATTTTAGGCGCTTTGGTTGATGCTACTGGAATATCCGGTAAAAATTTTGGCAGAATTAATATCCATGATAATTTTACGACTGTTGATGTACCGATTAATAAGATTGATTATATTGTTAATTCTATGAAAAACAGCAAAATTAATGGTAATAAAGTAATAGTGAAAAAAGCAGAATTAAATAAAAATATAAAAAATTTAAATAAAAATAGTAAAAGACCAAAA
>CATKAZ010000133.1 GCA_949745795.1 uncultured Oscillospiraceae bacterium
AGAAAATGCCATTGAGACGGTTACCACCGAAAAGGACGGTAAATTTGCTTTCAAAGATATAACTTACGGAAAATATATTGTTGCTGAAATCGAAGCCCCGGAGGGATATATTCTTACAGAAGATACATTCCCGGTTTCTATCAGCACAAACAAGGAAGTAATTACCGTAAAAATCGGTAATGAAAAAATCCGTGGCATTATCGAGGGCATAAAGGTCGGAGAATCCGATGAACCCCTTTCAGGCGCTGTTATAGGATTATTCGCCGACGGCGAATCCGATTTGACAAACAGAAATGCTTTGGGAACTGTAACTACTGACGAAAACGGTAAATTCCGATTTGATAATGTAGAATACGGTAAATACATAATTGCCGAGCTTCAGTCTCCCGAAGGATATATTCTGACTGATCAGATCTATCCTGTGGAAATCGGTCAAAACAGTCAAATAAGTATTACTATTATCAACAAAAAAATCAAAGGTATTGTTGAAATAGAAAAATACGATTCTTTGACCGATGAAAAACTGTCCGGCGCTGAATTTACTGTTTATGCCGATAAAAACGGCAACGGAAAAGTTGACGATGACGAGCAGTACGGTGTTCTGGAGGAAGTTGAAACGGGATTGTACAGATTGGGAGATGTTCCGTATGGTAATTATTATCTAAAGGAAACAAAATCCCCCGAAGGCTACTATATTGATGATACATATTACAGCTTCAAAATCGAAACTAACGGAGAAGCTGTAAAAATCACAAACAATGATTCTTCGGATAGATTTGTAAATCAAAAAATAACTGCCACAACACCAGTTACAACAACGGTAACACATACTGCTCCTTCAATCGTAACCGTTCCGTATGTACCTAAAAATCCTTCACCGCTTACGGGAAGTAAAAAAATTCCTGCCGCTGTGTTTATAACAGGTCTTACTGCTTTGGGCGGTATGCTGATTTTCAAACGCAGAAGACAAAATAAATCTTAATTATTTCTTAAAACCTATTTTTACAGGTTATACAATTTTTCCAAAGAGCGCTTCCCGTCTGTCGGGAAGCAGACTCTTTTATATTTATAATGGTGGTGATTAAATGCAAAATGAAGAAGTGTCCAGACAGATATATTCGGTTGTCTGCAATACTGCAAAACAGGGTTTGCAGATGGCATTGAATTATTTTATGAATAAAAGTATTTACGGTAAAATCAATCAAAACGGACAAAAACCCGAACTTCCCCATGGAGAACAAAGTGTGCAGTCTTTGTATCAGCATGGTCAGCCTATGCTCGGTATTGTTGTTAACGGAGACGAAAAGCTTCACGAATTTCGTAAAACAGCTTCAAAATATAACTTGGATTTTGCGATTCAGCATGACCCCGATACAAAAAAACATACTGTATATTTTAAATCCAGAGACAATAGCGTTATAGATAAAATCTTAACGAAATACGGCGAGCAAAGCTTAGAAGACTTGCGGTTTCAAAAACAGCCGCTTAGCAGTGTGGATATCAGCGGCGATTCATCTCTGAGAACTTTCAGGGATATTGCAGCACAGTATAATATTGATTTTGCCGTAAAACAAGACCCGGAAACCAAACAGTATGTTATTTTTTTTAAAGCAAGAGACAGCGAAGTTATGGAACGTGCGTTCAAAGAATTCAGAAAACAGGATTTAAATGCTAAGGATTCGGTTTTAGAGAAATTAGCGGGTAATCAGGAAAAAGTAAAGGAAATGGCAAAGGAAGCTGAAAAAACTATGGAAAACGGTGTTAAAAAAGGAATGGAAAAAGTACATGAAAACATTGAAAGAACGCTTTAGCTGTTTTCTGCAAAAGAAATACATCATTCCTCTTGTTATATCAGTTATTTCCTTTATTATAATGAACAAAACGTGCCGATATTATCATGATCTTTCGGGAGACGCTTTTACGAAAATTTTCATAATTGCGGAAAATCCCCTGCAAATTTTCGGACTTCCGCTGATAAGCTTAAAAAATAATGATGTTCTTTTCCCTTTCCTTATTGCCTGCATGATATATATTCTCATTGTAACCCGCACTAAAAGGAATATGAGAACCGGAGAAGAATACGGTTCCTCCAAATGGGCGGATATCAATGAAATTAAAAAGTTCATGGACCCCAATCCATGGAAAAATGTTATTTTAACTGCCACAGAAGGTCTTACTATGAAGGATTGGCGGATAATTCCGTTTAACGGAAGAAATAAAAATATTTTAATTGTAGGCGGTCCGGGAACAGGAAAAACAAGATTTTTTGTAATACCCAACCTTATGCAGCTGAACAGCTCTTATGTTATAACCGATCCTAAAGGAACGATTTTACCCGACGTTGGTACATTACTGTACAAAAAGGGCAAGTATGTTATAAAAATACTTAATCTCAAGGATTTCAGCAAATCTTTACATTACAATCCCCTTGCGTATGTTAAAACGGAATTGGATATTCTGAAGTTTTCAAATATGCTGATTGAAGCCACAAAAGCTCCGGACGAAAAACAGGACTTTTGGGTTAAAGCCGAAAGACTTCTATATCAGGCAGTTTTAGGACTGATAATCTTTGAAGCTCCTCCGGAAGAGCGTACCATGAATACCCTTGTTGAAATCATTGACGCCTCCAAAACACGTGAGGACGAGGGATATATGAATGCGGTTGACATGCTGTTTGAGGATTTGGCGGAAAGGAATCCGAATCATTTTGCGGTAAGACAGTACAGAAAGTACAAGCTTGCTGCCGGAAAATCCGCTAAATCAGTATTGCTTTCATGCGGAGTACGTCTTTCCCCGTTTGATATTCAGGCTATAAGAGATTTGATGACATATGATGAAATGGAACTGGACAAAATAGGAGACCGCAAAACTGCACTTTTTGCTATTACGTCCGATACCGATACTTCTCTTAATTTCATCGCTTCATTCATGTATATGCAGATGTTCAATTTACTATGTGACAAAGCCGACAACAGAAGAAAAGGAAAACTGCAAATTCCCGTAAGATGCATATTTGACGAGTTCAAGAATCTCGGAAAAATACCGATGTTTGAAAATCTTATTACTACTATCCGTTCAAGAAATATTTCGGCATGTCCTATCGTACAGACAAAATCACAGCTAAAAGCCTTATATAAGGACGATGCCGAAACCGTAGCAGGCGGATGCGACAGTATGCTGTTTCTCGGAGGTCAGGAAAAATCAACACTGAAAGATGTGGCAGAGCTTTTAGGTTCACAGACAATTGATATCTTAAACTCATCACGTTCCTATGGAAGAAACCGAAGCGATACGTCGAATTATCAAAAAACAGGGCGAAAGCTTATGGACGAATCCGAAATATTCAGAATGCCGGGCGAAAAGTGTATTTTAACAATACGGGGAGCGAATCCATGGTATTCCGATAAATATGACATTACCACACACCCGAACTACAAATACCTTGCGGATTACAATAACCGCAATTATTTTGATATTAAGAAGTATATTGCACGTTACAGGTCAAACGCCGACTTTAAAATCGGCAAAAATGACAAAATTACAGAGATAAAAACAATTGAAAATTCGCCAATGGCGAATTAAGGTTTTAGGAGGAAATATAATGGGAATTGAAACATTTGAAAAAGGTATAGAAATATTGGGAAATATAACCGTTATAGCCGGACTGGTTATACTGATTTTCGGTTTAGTTCAGCTATTTACTTCATTAGGTTCTCAAAATTCCGATTCAAAAAATCATTCAGGCTATGTAATTGCTGCCGGCATAGGTGTTATGGTAGTGGGAAAGGTTCTTATTCCTATGATTTCCGGAGAGGTAGTTTGGAGTTAAAGCTAAGGAGTGAGATATAATGGTGGATAAAGTAATGGACAACATTACGGATTGGATATTGGGTCTATTCCGAGACGCTATAAAATCGCTGCTTGAAAGTATGTTTTCGATAATGGACAACGTTACCTTTTATGCCAGTGAAGAACTTGGAAAATCACCTGAACTGTGGAACAAAGGAATCTATGCGTTAATAAGAGAAATATCAATACAGGCTATCGTCCCTATTGCCGCTATAATTCTCACAATTGTCGTCTGCCACGATTTCATTTCTCAATTCATGGATAAGTCCATACGTGATATGGATCTGGAAGTCGTGGCAAAAATGGTATTTAAATTATGCTTAGGCATTTTTCTGTTGAATAACGTTTTTGATATCACAATGGGTATTTTTGCTATGGGACAAAAAGCTGTGGAAATTACAGAATATGTAATACTCGGAGAAGCCTCATGGATGAATTTTGATATATATTCGGTTTTTGAAGATCAAATTAATGACCTTAGCGTTGGAGGAATGTTGGTTGTACTGGCAGAGGTTCTTATAATAGAAATTATTTCTTTGGTTTCTGTCATAGCTGTTATTGTAGTCACAACTTCAAGAATGATAGAAATTTACATATACTGTTCAATTTCTCCGATTCCGTTTGCCACATTTACTAATAAAGAATGGGGAAATGTGGGACAAAACTTTATAAAAAATCTTTTTGCACTTGCATTTCAGGCGTTTGCTATGATGTTATGTTTGGGAATATACAATGGTCTGATAAACAATGTAATAGTTTCAAATACCGAATCACTTCAATGGACTTTAGCTTTATGTGCAGGTATTTCTGTTGTTCTTGTGTATATATTGTGGAAATGCGGCAGTATCTCTAAGTCTATTTTTAATGCTATTTAGGAATTTATTTTATTCAATAACATTTAATTTAACAAGAATTACAAACCATATACATAGAAAAACACCCGCACAGATACATATTATTATCACATATTTAATTGCCGAACAAAAATATAAAATTTTATGCCACCATCGGCACTGATTTAATGCCATTCTGCATGACATTTCAAATTTAGGTAATCCTATTTTTTTACAGCATCTATTATAATCAGATAGTAACATATTACAAAATTGAATATAGTTTCTTTTTTGTGCTTCAATTTTTATAGCATTAAAAATAAGAAAAAATTGATAATGTAACTTTGGACCAACAATCATTCTATTTTTTGTAAAAATATTTTTTACCTTATTTAAACATTGTATAAATTCAATGTTATTAAAATCAAATTTATATAAGTATGGTTCAAGTATTATGTAAGATGGATACAGAACTTTTTCAAGACGTTCTCTTGAAACTTCTTTATTGGATTTCTTTTTAAATAAAATATAAGATACTAAAGAAGTTATTAATATACTTATAATTACAGCTACAATTTCCTTTTGAAAAAGTCTGTCAAAAAAGTTTACTATATACTTATGCATTATTATTCTCCTGTTTTTTATATATAATTATAAATTAAAAAAATATTGTTGTCAATATTTGGAAAGAGGTTTATTATGTTAAGTTTAGAAATTGCTATGATAATATGCATTTCCTTATTATTACTGAAATTATTAATTGATTCACCTTTGAGTGAAGGTTTAACAGCTTTACTGGTTTTATTACTGTTAATAGCTGTAGTTCCGCTTATTTTATTAGCATTAAATAACATTTGCAAGAACGCAGGAATGACTATTAAACAAGCAATATCACTGTTCTTTAATTATTTAAATCATCATAAGCCTTGCAAGATTACATTTATAATATTCTCCTCGGCTATAATTCTCACTTTCCCAATTGGAATTATATATAAGATAGTTGAATATCAAAGGCTAAAACCTTAACACAAGTAAGTATAAAATACGAACTCTAAGCTTAAAAAAAAATTCGCCATTGGCGAATTGAAGGAGGCAAGCCATGAATAATGAAAATAATTTTGTTCAAGGCGTAAACGGCAGATACAATTTTTATGTTATCGCCTTTGATACGCAGAATCATTGTGCAAATTACGGCAGCGATCATTTTGATTTGACCTTAAAACAGGCTCAGGATATTTATTCAAAAGCCGTACTTGAAAATCCCAAACATATAAACACAATGCTTGGAGTGGCTTATGTAACGGATAAACCCGAACTTGACAGATACGGAACAGACGCAGTCGACTTACTGCAATGCATTGACGGAAAAATAAGACTGTGCGAAAACTACAAACAATCTGTTCTGTTGAGTACAGAAGGGCTTATTGCGGTCAATACAGTCAATATTCTGAAAAGGAGTATCAAAGATTTACAAAATCAGCTTGATAAAAACAGCAGTCAAAAAAATGTTTCTCTGAAAGAAAAACATAACATTGGCGCTCAATCCGGTTCACTTCTCGGTAAGCTCCGTGAGAATCAGTCAAAATTAAACGAAAAAGAACATTCCAATGGAATGTCTGCTCAATTGGAAAATATATAAATTCGCCATTGGCGAATTCTCAAAGAAGGTGATCAATATTGTACATTCAGTTTACAAAGGAT
>CATKAZ010000134.1 GCA_949745795.1 uncultured Oscillospiraceae bacterium
GGAAATGTACATGGAAATAGTGTAGTATTTATCAGCAATGATATATGCACTGAAAAAGAAATAGAAGAGTTTGCGGCGATATTTGCTGAATGGACAAAAGAAAAACATCTTGCGAATTATACACAATTTATGTTGTTATATAATCCGGATATTGAAGAGTTGAATCCAGACAAATATTCTGATTATTATAGTAGTCATAATATAAAAGTACGTTTAACGTGTCATGTACGCTCTGATGAACGTATAACGATAACCAATGATAAATTATATGATTAATATGGAGGTAAATAATGAATATTACAGATGAAGAGTTATTGATGTTGGAGCATTTAACTTACTTAAATGAAAGTGTTGCAAAGGCTGCTGGAATTGATGAATATCCAAAAATCGGAAAATTCAAAACACAATCTATTTATAATATTTTAAATGCATTTGATTCAACGGCAATTGCGGCACTTGAAGCTAAAGGCGATGAACCATTGGCAGCAGAGGTCAGCGGAAAAGAGTGGGCACAGATAATAAGATACTTAAAAAATAATGAAAGGTTAAATCATCTTGTCTTGACAGAAACGATGGAAACATCTGGCGGAACTCCATTAGCGCTTTGCTTTACAAACGGTTATGAAAATACTAAAGAAGCAATAGTTGCATTTAAAGGAACGACCGGCGGAGGTGAATGGAAAGATAATGTTGAAGCTTCTATTCTTCGTGATACGCCGGATCAAATTGCAGCTCTTGAATTTATACAAAGACTTGAATATACAGATATAACATTAACAGGTCATTCAAAAGGTGGCAACAAGGTTAATTATATCACGATATTGTGTGACAAGGTGAGCCGTTGTGTGGGATTTGATCCACAGGGGTTTTCAAAACTCTTTTTAGAAGATCCGGAATACAGTAAACGAATTGAGGAAAGAGCGCATCTGATAACAAATTATTCTTTGTCAACCGATTTTGTACATATTTTACTTTATGAAATTCCCGGAGCAGAACAAGTTTTTTACAAGGGTTTTGGAGTTGATAGCGGTTCTCAAAATCACAGTCCTAACTCATTTTTTCAAACAGATGAGTATAAGAATTTGATGTTGAATAATAATTATATGCCACTATTTGTGACAGAAAGTGAATCAGAGTCAGTAGCATTGCTTCGTGGCTGTGTACGATATTTACTTGAAACTGGTGATGAACAGGAAATACAAGATATAGTTGAATATGTATCAAAACTTATGTATAAATACGGTGAAAATGAAGATATGATTGAATATGCGTTAAGTGACTTTGATAGATTATCAACAGTTTTGGGCGGAATATTAAGCTATGTTGATCAGAACGATATAAGGTAAGATGAAATTGAAAAGATAGCAGATTTATTTGGTATAGGTTGGTTTAAAGAAGCTCTTATAAAAATTGTTATTAATCAGGGAATTGATGACGATGATACAGATTCAGTTTTCACAACCATTGCATGGGCTTTAGCTAATATTTTTACTGATTTAAATGAATATATAAGCAAAGATGAATTTAAGGAATTGTGGGAATTAACAGAATCAAAATATAAAGAATATAATGAAAAAAATAATAAGGAAACATCTAATACATTTGATTCGATAATAAATCGTGTACTTGAACTAATTACTCAAGGTGACTTTAATATTATATTTGGTACATCATCAAATGATGAATTACGTGGAACAGATTCAAACGATATGATATTCGGTCTGGAAGGTGATGATAATATATTAGCTGGATCAGGCAATGATATCATATTTGGTGGTGATGGTAACGATTTGATTTACGGTGGTGTCGGAAACGATACACTTTATGGCGGCGAAGGCAACGACATTCTTTTCGGCGATTCCGGAAATGACAAATTATTCGGCGGAGATGGAGAAGATTATCTTTACGGCGGAGAAGATGATGATGAACTGTTCGGAGATGAAGGCGACGATCATCTTTACGGAGGTAACGGAAAAGATTATTTAGAAGGCGGTAACGGAAATAACGACCTTCATGGCGGCGATGGTGATGATACTCTTGTCGGCGGAGAAGATACCGACTATATGTATGGTGACGGAGGTAACGACACGTTCTACGGAGGAAACGGACCGAACTATATGTACGGCGGCGAGGGTGACGATAACTTTACCGGCGGCGAAGGCTTTGATTACATAGAAGGCGGCGCTGGAAATGACACTATGAATGGCGGAAATGGATATAATGTTATGCATGGCGGTACTGGTATAGATTACATTTATGGCGGTGAAAATGCTGACCATATTTATGGCGATGAAGGAAACGATCATCTGTATGGCGGTAATGGAAACAATATGATACGTGGTGGATTAGGTGATGATATTATTTATGACGGGAATGATAGTAGTCGCATTTTCGGAGATGAAGGAAATGACAAAATATTTGCCGGGGGCGGAGACGATTATATTGATCCGGGCGAAGGCAATGACTATATTCAGGACGACCATGGTGATGACACGATTATTTTCAAAGCAGGTTATGGCGTAGATACGATTTCTGACGCTTCCGGATACAATACTATTCAGCTTTCTGGATTGGATATATCTTCTGCACAATTCTCACGCAGCGGAAATGATCTGACGATTTCATTTGGTTCAGACGCTCTTGTATTAATGCAGTACTATGACTTCTATAACTTCAATATTAATGGCACTGATGTTTTAGACTTAATTAATTCTCTGCATGGTTCAGATAATGACGACTGGATGAATGTGTCAAATACAAACGGCGATTCATTGTATGGTGAAGGCGGCAACGATAATCTTACCGGCAACAGCGGCAACGATTCCCTATATGGAGGTTCCGGAAACGATTATCTTTATGGTAACGACGGCGACGATGTTCTTGACGGCGGTACAGGTAATGATTATCTTTGCGGCGGTAACGGCAATGATACATACATTTTCGGCAAAGGATACGGAAACGATACCATTGAAGATTGGGGCGGAAGCAGCACAGTTACATTCAAGGACGTAAGTTCTGATGACGTGACCGTTTCAAATCTGTGGGATTCGACGCTTGAAATGACTATAAACAGTACCGGAGATAAGCTTACCATCAATGGTTACAAATGGAATCAGGGTGGATATACCTTTGAATTTGCAGATGGCGTAACAGGAACAGTTAATAGAGACACTTGGGAACTTGAACTGAATCAGCCGGCTGAAAGCAGTAATGTATCAGAAATCAGCGAAGAAGAAATTGTTCAGACTAATGTGAATATCCTTGACGATATGTATTCTGATGAAAGCGTTACGTCTGAATTGCTTGGCGAACAGAATGATACCATAATTTCGGATGTTTCCGACAGCGTATTAACTCTAAATTTTTTTTGCGTAACTTGTTTGCCGTTGTACGTAATTAAATATTCATTATGCTGATTATAAAAGTATTGAATAAATGATATAATTTTATCATTAAAAGGAATAATTCTGTTTTTTCCGGCTTCTGTTTTTTCTCCGCCTATCATATACTTTTCATTAATATTTATCTGTTCACGCTTTATTCCGAATAGTTCACCTATTCTAAATCCCGTATAGATAAGTATGCAAATTATCATTGCTGTTTCGTTTCCGGATTTAGCAATGTCATAAATTTGCTCTATTTGTTCGCAAGTAAAAATTTTCTTTTCACTTTTTTCTGTTTTAGGCAATTTGATAAATTTAGAATAATCCTGGTAAATTATATCAAGTGACATTGCATACCTACAAAGAAGCCCGTATAAAACTTTTATTTCATAACTAACAGAAAACTTTGAACCGTCTTTTGATATATCGTCAATAATTTTTTGGACGTCATTCGCTCGTAAATCTTTTATTCTTTTTTTATATAAAGGTTTAAAATTCTTCCAAACGCTTTTATAAGAAGCAATTCTGCTTTTTTGTAATTCTTTAAAATACGGTCCGCTCCATTCTTCATAACATTTTTCCATCGTCATATCTACTCTATTGGAAACGTTTACCGTAACAGCATTGTTTAAGTCATTCAACGCATCTGTTTTTGTAGAATAATATCCTAACACGGTTCGTGTGGCGTTCCCCTCCCTATCATATTTACAGGGCATTATTGCAATCCACGGTCTTGTTCTATTGCCTGATAACTTATATACGGAGCCTTGGCTATTGGCTCGTTTCCTGCTCCGCTTTTTTTCAACAGCTTGCTTTTTTCCGCACCAATTACAAAATGCAGAACCGTCAGCTATTTCTTTTTTGCATTTTACACACAGCATAAAATCACTCCTTAATAAAAAAGTTCTTGACAAATACGTGTAGACGTGTTACAATAAATAATGTAAGGAGGTCAATAATGAAAGATAAAGACCTACTTAAATTGTTAATGCAAAATGGTTGGGAAATTGAACGTATACACGGAAGTCACCATATATTGAAAAAAGATGGATTGACAGAAGTTGTTCCCATTCACGGTAAAGATGTACCAACGGGATTGCTTAACAAAATACTTAAGAGAACGGGGCTTAAATAGCCCCACTCTTAAAATTTTAAAGGAGGTATAACATTGAAGTTAATTTATCCGGCTTTGTTTCATGTTGAAGATGGGGTATATTGGGTTGAATTTCCCGATTTAACAGGTTGTCAGACTTACGGTGAAAGCTTATCTGAAACAGTAATGAATGCAAAAGAAGCATTAGAGGGCTATGCAATTTCTATTATGGAAAACAAAGAAAAGCTTCCTGAACCGTCAGATATTACGTCAATTAAATGTGAAAACGGAGCTTTTGCCACGCTAATTGACGTTGATGTATCAGCTTATTTAAACAAATCTAAAGCTATAAAGAAAACTCTTACAATCCCTCAATGGCTCAATGACATGGCTGTTGAAAAAGGTATCAATTTTAGTCAGACTTTACAAGATGCATTAATATTAAAATTATATTAAATTTTCCCTGTCAGTAACGACAGGGATTTTTTATATTGGATATCAATGTAAATTTTGTTAGTCATCTTGCACAAATTAAATTAAAATTTTTCGTACCCAAAATTTACTGTGACTCATCTTTTTAGTTCCATGCCAAAACGCTTGCAATCTAAAAAATGCCGAGTATAATAATAACTGTAATCCGGATTCGATTAAAATTTGATAAAAGGAAGTGTTATTATTTTAATAATTGTGATACATTAATATCTAATATTTTGATAATATCAAAAACAATAATGGTTATATTGCATAATTTTTATTGTTTGAACTTAGATATATTGTCTGTTGAAAACTAACCATTTATTACAGAATCGTTACATTTCGTGCCGTTCACGCCAAAAACAATACCAGATACGCCAACCCTATTGCAATATAAAAATCATCGAGTATAATAATATCTGTAATCTAGATTCGACAAAAACTGACGAAAGGAAGTGTTATTATGATTTGCATTTTACTTAATAAAATTCCCCTCATGAGAGGGGAAACATAGAGTAGTTTATTATATATTTTTGTTTTCGCCGTAAAAGATTTTACCTGATTCTAAATTTTTTCTATAAAAACAGGCTTTAGCATAAAATAAATTTTCATGCAAACATTTTTTAGCATTAGAACATTCAATATATTTGCTACAGCAACCGAATTTGTCAGATGGTTCAAATGTGTTTACAGAATAGTCTAAAATATCATGCACAAAGGTATTAAAATTATTTTCTCCAGTAGGAAAATTAACAATAGCATTTGTAATGTCTGAATCAATATATTTTAATGAAACGTTTTCAGGCAATGCGATATTTTCAATTGTTGATTTTCTCACAACAAAAGAAACATATTTAGCCCCCTTTTTTCCTTTTAAAGATACTTTAAAAGCAAGCTTAGCTTTTTTTCCGGTTGTTAACTCTGTTATCCAAACTGAAAGAGATTTATCACTGTTTATAAGGGACGATATAAAATCCTTGGATATGTTGTATTTATCTGCAATTTTTTCCGAAATTAGATTTACTATATTGATTATATTTTCAATTTCACCCATGTTAACATATCTTCCTCTTTAATTATTTTTATATTCTTGCCTTTTTCTTGCAATTCTAATGCTTTTTTAATTTTACTACCGTAATTGCCAAAGGACCATTTATCATTACCTTTACTACCCACTATAACATAATCAGTTTTTGAAGAAACATCTGATTTAATATTCGCTCCAATAGATTTTAAATGCTCTGCCATATCGGATTTACTGCAAGAATAAAATTCTCCTGATAAGCATATTTGCTTTCCTACAAATTTAGATAAATCTAAATCATTATAAATTTGATTTTTTTCTTTGTTTGATTGTGCAGAAGAACATTTATAGCACCCATTATAAAAAGGCTTCAAATACTCATACACTTCAAAATTTACTAAACAATCATTTAACGCTCTATGCGCATTATTGTTTTCTACGTTAAAATATTCTGCGAGAGTAACAAGCTTATAGTCAGCTACATCAATATTACAACATCTCGCATAATGATATGTATCAAGAATGTCGTTGTTAAATTCTGAACCATTATATTTTAGATATGCATCATAAATAAGATTAGAGTCAAACGAAGAAATATTATGACCTATAATAACATCATTTCCAATAAATTTCACATAGTCTTCAATGGATTCTGTTATTAAAGGAGCATTTTTTAACATATCTGGTGTTATGCCCGTTAATTGTATAACTTCTTTTGGTAAAACACCTTTTGGTTTTACTAAGGTAGTAAAAGTATCTGCAATTTTTCCAAACCTGATTTTTACTGCTGACATTTCAATAATTTCACAGGTGGTAATGTACTTCCCAGTTGTTTCAAGGTCTATAACAGTATAGTTATTTAATTTTTCACGTATGCTTAATCCTTTGTTTCTTTTTTTTGTTAGTGTCATAATTAATCCACCTTTAGTATAAATATATTAAAATTATACTATATGTGACAGTATTTGACAATTGGCACAATATGAGAAATTGTATTCCCATTTTTGGTAAAAAATACTAAAACACAAAAATAAAAAACTCTTGACATTATCAAACAAATGTTCTATAATATACATAAACAAACAAAAGTTTTTTTGAAAGGAGGTCAAATAAAATGACCGATATTGAAAGAAAGCAAAAGCTTATAGAAAATATTTTGAATAAATTTGATAAATTAAACACTATTAGACAAGAAAAAGAAAAACGGGATTTTATCCCTGTTCCTCTTTCCAAATGAGATAGTCCATAAACTTGTCAATTTCTTCAAGGTCTTTTATACTTAAGTTTTCAAGTTTTTCTCTTAATAAGTCTCGTTCATCTATGATGGGCGGGGCTTTTTTTGTAGTATCGCAGTGGTAGTCTAGTAAATAATCTAATGTAACACCAAAGTATGCAGCTATTTTTATTAATGTATTTGAACTTGGTTCACGTTCGTTGCGTTCATAATTGCAATATGTTTTTTGGGGCAGTCCTAACTCTTCCGCTAATTGAGCTTGACTTAGTCCCCTTGCAACTCTTAATTTTTTTAATCTATCTTCAAACATAAAATTCACCTCCTATATAATGATTATATGCCCAATATGAGAAGATGTCAATACGCAAATCAAGCCTTTTATTCAATTTGGGCATTATGCATAAAAATCCAGTATTCAATTTGGGGATATTTTTTCAAAAAAAGTGTTGACATTAGCCTAAAACGGGCTTATAATATAATCAAGTTCAAAACGGGGAGGTGATTACATGAATATCTCAATTGTAGACAACGTTAATTCCGAAATGAAAAGATTCGGAATGTCACAAGAAACGCTTTGCGCTCAACTTGGTATAGGACGTAAAACATTTTATGAATGGAAGAAAAAAGGCGACATACCAGCCACAAAACTTTTAGCATGTGCTAAGATTTTCAATTGCACACTTGACTATTTGGTAAGAGATGTGCAAATAAGAGATTTTGCAGACCCCCAAACAGCATGAAGAAAGGAGGAACAAGATGAATAAGTTTAGCAAGAAAAAGCGAAAAAACAGTGATATTGAATATAGCATTCAAAAACTTACTGAAAAATATTTTGCGCTTGAACGTAGGGTAACTGAAATAGAAAAGGGCAACCAAAAGGTCACCCGTTCTTCTTATTGGGATAAAACGCAATAATCAAAAACTGGAGGTAAATAATATGAAAATCAAGATTGATATTGAAAACAAAAACAATGTAATTGCTGAACTTGAAAAAATTATCAGCATGGCAGCAGAACTCAAATATAAATTGGGTACTTTTAAAAGTCCAGAAGTAATTGTAAAAGAAGAAGTGGCGGCTGAAACAGCTGAACGGCTTAAAAATTATCGAATGAGAGATGAAGGAAAGTGTCAAAATTGTGGTTCAAAAAGAGTTCAACCACAAGACAATTATTGCTTAGACTGTGGATTTGATTTTAAAAAAACAAGCTAGTGAAAGCCTAATTACTACCACTAGCTTGAAGTAGACCTTTTACTAGTCAAAACTGCTATTTTGCTAGTTATTTAGTCCATGGATATGCTTCACCGCATTTTGGGCAATGCTTTGGAGCATTATAAGTACACACAATAAACGAATCATCATTTAACTGCCCACGGATTGGCGAATTACAACTAGGACATGAGTTAATTATCTTTGAGCCACACTCCTCACAAAATAAATCTGAACTATCTCCAACGGAAGATATCACATGCCCGTTTTCGCAAATTTGTGCTGTATAATATTTATTCATCGCTTTCACCACCTTTCTATAATTAATATCTTCATTATAGAATATTTGGTGAAATATGTCAATAAATACCAAGAAAGTCCAAGTACATATAACCATATAAGGGAGGTGATAAAAATGTCAGAACCAAAATACAAGCCGACATTAACACATAAGGAACTATATGCAGATTTGAGGAGATGCGGAGTAAAGACATCTCTACCAAAAGTAA
Organism: uncultured Oscillospiraceae bacterium; assembly: GCA_949745795.1. GTDB lineage: Bacteria > Bacillota > Clostridia > Oscillospirales > Ruminococcaceae > Porcipelethomonas. The sequence continues at coordinate 8,925 of CATKAZ010000134.1, forward strand.
AAGCCATGATTCAACAAGGCAAATATCCTTTTGCGGTGTCTTGTGAGATGCGCCAAACGGAATTTGAAATATACCGCAAACCATATGAAGAATGGAAAGAAAAGGTCGGATTGCGGTATGAAAATTAATGAATAAATCAGGAGGAAAAATCTAAGGTGTCACATTTACCGCTTTATATGTTAATGCATTCCACGATATGGAGGAAAAGTTAAAATCTCAACAAGTATTAAGTACAAATCCAGTTCATGTAGGAGAAGTCGCAAGTCTTGTTAGAGTTTTGCGCAGTGTTATGAAAGACCAAAAAAGCAGTCCTGAAAAAATCGCATTGACAACTAAAGCTATTTGCGACCAGTGCGGAATAAATCTTCCTGAAAATTTTGTAGAAAAGAAATCACCTGATGGACAATTTTTTCTAATTGGGTTTAAACCTGAATAGCAAGTTGGTAATACCGTTTAATGCATATATAGAAAGATTATTCATTGCAAATTACTAAAAAGAAAGAGAAGTGAAACCAATGAAACAAACAGTATATAACATAAAGACAGGGCAATGTGAAACGAATTTTAGTTCTGACCCATGGGGAGAATTAAAAGCAATTAATGACCGTGCGATTATTGATAATATGCTTAGAGACTATACATATATCAATAAGAAACAGAATATATCAAGGGAAGATTTAATATAACAACCTAAGAGTTTTCGGGACGTATATGAAAGAGAGGTTTATAAAATGGACATATCAAAAATATTGGAGTTACATAAAAAATGGCTAGACGGTGATGTTAATGGGGGGCGTGCAAACTTGTGTGATGCAAGCTTGAATAGTGCAGACTTGCGTCACGCAAAGTTGAATGATGCAGACTTGTGTATTGCAGACTTGCGTAATGCAGACCTTGATGGTGCAAACTTGCGTAATGCAGACCTTGATGGTGCAAACTTGCGTAATGCAAACTTGCGTAATGCAAACCTTGATGGTGCAGACTTGCGTAATGCAAACTTGTGTGGGACAGAATTAAATGGTGCAGATTTAAATGGCGCAGACTTGGATTATAGTTGCTGGCCGCTGTGGTGTGGCAGCTTGGGTGTTCACATTGATGACAGACTAGCTATACAGTTGTTATATCATTTAATATATAATGTAGATTATAGCAAAAATATCAGTCAGGACATAAAAGACGTTTTGCTGACAGATGAAATTATAGAATTAGCGAATAGATTCCATAGGGTTAATGAAACTGGGAAAATAGAAAAAAGCCTGCCCTGCGGCAACAGGGACAGGCAATAAAAAAATAACACAAATATAAAATATCATAAAAGGAGAAAAATGTCAAGTGAAAGTTTTGATAGCATGTGAGGAATCACAGGCAGTGTGCAAGGCATTCAGAGAACTGGGACATGAAGCATTCAGTTGCGATATCATAGAATGTTCAGGCGGACACCCTGAATGGCATATAAAAGGTGACGCTCTGAAATATATAAATGGTAGATGTAGCTTTGAAACCTGCGATGGAAAAATACATACTATTGACGAAAAATGGGATTTACTGATAGCCCATCCGCCATGCACGTATTTAAGTAATGCAGGAGCTGCACGGCTTTACCCTCAAAAAGGATTAATTGATGCGGCACGATTAAAAAACGGTTTAAAGGCTAAAAGATTTTTTATGAACTTTTACAATGCTGACTGTGATAAAATTTGCGTTGAAAATCCTATACCAAGCGGTATTTTTGAATTACCAAAATATACTCAAATTATTCAACCTTTTGAACATGGTCACCCGTTTAGTAAAAAAACTTGTCTTTGGCTGAAAAATTTACCTCCTATCAAGCCTACAGAAATTGTTAAAGAAAATATAATTTCATGGGTTTCAGGAGGTTCAAAAAACAGCCATGGAAAACCTCGAAATCAATCCGGAACCAAATTTCGTGATGCAAAGACCCGTTCTAAAACATTCCCCGGTATAGCTCGTGCGATGGCTGATCAGTGGGGCGGACAAATATAAATTTAAATGTCAAGTAGGAGGAAATCAAATGGATAAGGAAAAATTAAGTAAGGCGAAGGCGCTTTACTATAAGATTGATGATATAAAATCAGAAATTAACAA
>CATKAZ010000135.1 GCA_949745795.1 uncultured Oscillospiraceae bacterium
AGAATATATGTTCGCTACTGGAATAAATCAAGAATTGACAATTATTTGAGAATTACAGTAGGTACTCCCGAAGAAATGACCAAGCTTATTTCAGCATTGAAGGAAATTTTGAAAGTCTGAGAAAGGATATCGTTATGAAACATGGATTTGTTGAAAGAAAAACCAAAGAAACCGAAATTGCAGTTGAAGTTACTATTGACGGAAAAGGCAGAGCAGACATCAATACCGGTATAGGTTTTTTTGACCATATGCTTACAGCCTTGTCAGTGCACAGCGGTATTAGTATGAATATAAAATGCAAAGGAGATTTGCATGTTGACGGTCATCATACCGTAGAGGATACCGGTATTGTTCTGGGACAGGCGTTAGCTCAGGCGCTTGGTGATAAATCAGGTATTGCACGTTACGGTTCGGCGTATATTCCGATGGACGAAGCTTTGGGATTTTGTTCGCTTGATATAAGCAACAGACCGTTTCTTGTATTTAACGGAGAATTTACTAATCAGATGATAGGCGAATATGATGTATGTCTAACTGAAGAATTTTTCAGAGCCTTTGCTTTTAATGCCGGGATAACATTACATGTAAATATGTTATATGGAACAAATGATCATCATAAGTGTGAATCTGTTTTTAAAGCAGTTGCGCATGCGCTGAAAAAAGCAGTAAAGGAAACTGAATTTGGTGACACTCTTTCAACAAAGGGGAGGTTATAAAAATGATTGCTGTAATTGATTATGGTGCAGGAAACATTTTCAGCGTAAAAAATGCGTTAGATTATCTGGGATTAAAGTCTGTGCTTACAAATAAAAAAGAAGATATTGAAAATGCCGACGGACTTATACTTCCAGGTGTTGGAGCATTTCCAAGTGCTATGAAAATGCTTGAACAAAGCGGTTTAAAAGAGACTATTAAAACTGAGTCAAAGAAAAAGCCGTTTTTGGGTATTTGTCTGGGAATGCAGATTATATTTGAAAAAGGATATGAATTTAAAGAATGTGATGGATTAGGATTAATATCAGGAAGCGTTCAAAAAATGGAAGAAGAGGATTTAATTATACCTCATATGGGTTGGAATAAGCTTGAGATATTAAATGACTGTCCGCTGCTTTCGGGACTTGACGAAAACAGTTATGTTTATTTTGTTCATTCTTATAAGGCTGAGTGTGATGATAAAAACATTGCAGCATATTCTGTATATGGAAGCAGAGTACCGGCACTGGTGTTTGATGGAAATACTGTATACGGTGCTCAGTTTCATCCGGAAAAGAGCGGAGATACAGGTCTGAAAATATTAAAAAATTTCGGAGGGCTTATTAAATGATCATTTTACCTGCAATAGATATTAAAGACGGAAACTGTGTAAGACTTTTTAAGGGTGATTTTACTACAGTAGAAAAAGTAGCATCGGATTATATGGAAACAGCTAAAAGTTTTGAGCAGGCAGGAGCTTCGTGGATACATATGGTAGATCTTGACGGTGCAAAGGAAGGAAAACCTGTAAATACACGGATTTACAAAGATGTAGCGTCTAATACTTCCCTTAAAGTCGAAGTAGGCGGAGGTATCAGAAATCTTGAAACTATTGAAGAATATTTGTCGATGGGAATATCAAGAGTAATAATCGGTTCTGCGGCTTTGAAAAATCCTCAGCTCGTAAAAGATGCGGTAAATAAATTCGGCAGCGAAAAAATCGCTGTTGGAATTGATTCCAAAGATAGTATGGTAGCAACAGAAGGTTGGCTTGAATCATCTGATGTTCATTATATAGATCTTGCTCGGAAAATGATAGAATTCGGTGTCAGATACTTTATTGTAACGGATATTTCAAAGGACGGTACGCTTTCAGGCGTAAATACCGAGCAGCTGGCAGAGCTTTCAAATGCTGTAAAAGGACAGTGCAATATCATCGCTAGCGGCGGCGTTCATACAATTGAAGATATTAAAGCATGTAAAAAACTTGGACTTTACGGTACGATCTGCGGAAAATCTATTTATAAGGGAACTCTTGATTTAAGAGAAGCTGTTAAAATAGGGGAAGGAGCTTAAAATGCTTGCTAAAAGAATAATTCCGTGTCTTGACGTTAGAAACGGAAAGGTGGTCAAGGGAGTTAATTTTGAAGGAATTAAAGATGTGGGCGATCCTGTTTTGTATGCGGAGGAATACAATAAGCAGGGAGCTGATGAAATAGTATTTTATGACATAACGGCTTCGTTTGAGGGCAGAGGTGTTTTTCTTGACGTTGTAAGAGAAACGGCAAAAAAAGTTTTTGTGCCGCTTACAGTCGGCGGAGGAATTAAAACCGTTGATGATATAAGAGAAGCATTAAGAGCAGGTGCGGATAAGGTATCTGTAAATTCGCAGGCAGTGCAGAACCCTCAGCTTATAAAAGACGGTGCTGATATTTTTGGAAGTCAATGTATTTGTGTTGGCATTGACGCTAAAAAAATAGCTGAAAAAAAATGGACTGTCTATATAAACGGCGGACGTGTTGATATGAAACTTGACCTCATAGATTGGGTAAAAAAAATTGAAAAATTAGGAGCAGGGGAAATATGTCTTAATTCAATTGACGCTGATGGTACAAAAGCCGGATTTGATATTGAAATGCTGGATGCAGTGTGTAAAAATGTAAATATACCTGTTATTGCAAGCGGCGGTGCCGGAAAAATTGAAGATTTTTCCGAGGTATTTGAAAGAACAGGTGCTACTGCCGCTCTTGCGGCATCACTTTTTCATTTTAAGGAACTTACTGTAGGCGAGGTTAAGGATTATTGCAGAAACAGACATATTATTGTAAGATAAATTGTGAAAGGTAATTCTATATGAAATGCATAAAAATTGATTTAAATGATCTTGATAAATATTTTGTCAAGAGCGAACTTATCCCTGCTATTGTATATGAGGCGGAAACAAAAACAGTACTTATGCTTGCCTATATGAATAAGGAAAGTCTCAGAAAAACTTTAGAAACGGGTTATACATGGTTTTGGAGCCGTTCTAGACAGGAATTGTGGAATAAGGGAGCAACATCAGGGCATTTGCAGAAAATTGTGAGTATTTACAGCGATTGCGACGATGATACATTGCTTGTAAATGTCAAACAGACAGGCGTTGCCTGCCATACCGGAGAATATAGTTGTTTTTTCAATAATATTTATGAAGGAGAATAAAAATGACAGTTTATGAAGAAATTTTTGAAGTAATTAAGCAGAGAAAAAAAGATTATGAAAACGGTACTGCTCAAGATAATTCTTATACTTGTTATCTTTTTGAAAAAGGAATAGATAAAATTTGCAAGAAAATTGGTGAAGAATCATCTGAAACAATAATTGCCGCTAAAAACAATGATAATAACGAATTGAAAAATGAAATAAATGATCTATTGTATCATGTAATGGTTCTTTGTGCAAATCAGGGACTTGAATGGTCTGAGGTAGAAAAAGTTCTTGAAGAACGAAATGAAAAAATCGGAAACTTAAAAAAATTTCATCAGGTTGATAAAAATACTTGATTTAGTAACAATTTGAATTAAGTCTGAATATTATATATAGAAGTGTTCAAATAAAATTTGAGACTTTGATATATATAATAGGAGGACTTTTTTTATGAGCGAATATAATCGTCATTATAATGACTGTGATGCTGTTCCGATTAAAGTTAACAGAGTATTCGATAGCTGCAGTGATAAAGACTGCGTTACAGGTGTTCAGGTTAACCTTGATTGTAAGCTTCCGCCGGAAATTGCAATAGTCAAATCCAGATGTATAACTGTTTCGGACGTATGCATGAATATAGAAGAAATACCTTTTAATAAAGGATTCTTTTCAGTTGATTTGACATTTTCACTTGACGTTCAGCTTTTAGGTTATGAAAAAGCCTGCGGTGACCCTGTTATTCTCACCGGTACAGCAACAGTTAGCAAAAATTGTATACTTTACGGCAGTGAAACAAATTCTAAAACATTTTACAGTGACGGTACTTCAGTAGGAACAACAGGAAACTGCTGCAATACAATTAATCCGCCGTCAGCTGCTGTTCAGGTTGTTTCACCGATTGTACTTGAAGCTAAAATTGTTAAAGGATGTCAGCATTATGATTGCGGATGCAGTGAAAGCAGTGAATTGCAGATGTCACCTCAAAGATCACAAAGAGACATTGTTTTGACTTTAGGTTTATTTTATGTTGTAGAATTGACTAGACCGGTAACTATAATGGTTCCGACTTATAATTACACAATACCTCAAAAGGAATGCTGTGCAGATATGGCCAGTCCATGTGAAATATTTGATAAAATTAAGTTCCCTGTAGAGGAGTTTTCTCCCACAAAGCTTGAAAATAACAATAGTTGCGGATGTGCATATCCTGCAGAACGTAGTATCAGTCAGGAAGATTGTGGATGTCAGGACATATAATTTTATTGGGACGGTCATAAGACCGTCCGTTAAATTATAAAAAGGTTGTGTTAATTATGAGAATCCCAAAAAAGCATATGAAAAAAAGAAAAATATTTATATGTATAATATTTTTAATAATTATAATTGTTCCGTTAATTTATATTGATTACATAGTTAAATCTAAAATAGAACAGATAAGTATACATTATTGTAATATTTCAGTTTCGGAAATTATAAATCAAAGTGTCAGCAAGGTATTGAATGAAAGTAATACTGAATATTCGGATTTAGTATTTGAACTTTATGATAAAAATAATAATATTTCTTCTGTTAAAATAAAAACAGATAAATTGAATAATTTGCAGACACAAATTATATCTGAAATTAACAGTCAACTATTGAATAACAGCAAAAATAAAATTAAAATTCCTTTAGGAACTGTCAGTGGTTCATATTTACTTAGTGGGAGAGGACCAAAGATCGAAATAAAATTTGTTCCGTCAGGATCGGTATCGGCAAAATTGGAAAGTGATTTTTCTTCTGCCGGTATAAATCAGTCTTGTCATAAAATACTAATGAATATTAATGCAGATATTACAGCAGTATTCCCCTCCGGGAGCTGTCAGACAAGCGTGCAATTAAATTGTATTTTGGCTGAAACTATAATAATCGGAGAAGTGCCAGACGGAATTTTAAGGGAATATAATTCCTGAATTAATATATTCTTTATATAAATCAAAAAATAAGTTGAAAATACTGCATAATCGTGGTATAATAATCAGTGTATCTATGGAAAAGTTAATAAAAAAACGGAGAGTTTATGAATAGTTCAGAAATACTTGATAAAATAAAAAAATTGTCCCTTGAATTAGAAAGACATAATAAGAATTATTATGTCTTGGATAATCCCGAGATTTCAGATTATGAATATGATATGATGATGCAGGAATTAAAAAAGCTTGAAAGTGAATATCCTGAATTTGCTTTTGAGAATTCTCCTACGAAACGTGTCGGCGGAGAAGCTCTTAATACATTTGAAAAAGTAGAGCATAAAGTGCAGATGGGAAGTCTTCAGGATGTTTTTTCTTTTAGTGAAGTTGAGGCATTTGTTTTAAAATGCTTTGAACAGCTTGATAATCCTGTATTTATAGTTGAACCTAAAATAGATGGACTGTCTGTTTCTTTGGAGTATATTGACGGTGAAATGACAATAGGCTCAACTCGAGGAAATGGTTTTGAGGGAGAGGATGTAACAAATAATCTTAAAACCATTAAATCAATACCTCTGACGCTTAATGAATCAATCCCTTTAATTGAAGTCAGAGGGGAAGTTTATATGCCTCGCAAAAGTTTTTCCGAACTTATAGAAAAACAGGAACTGAATGATGAACAGCCATTTAAAAATCCGAGAAATGCGGCCGCAGGTTCTCTCCGACAAAAAGACTCTAAAATTACCGCGCAAAGAAAACTTGATATTTTTGTTTTTAATTTACAGCAGATTGAAGGTAAAAATATATTATCCCATAAAGAATCATTGGATTATATGAAATCCTTGGGATTTAAGGTTATACCAAGTTACATTGAATGCGGAAATTATGAAGAAATCATCGCTGAAATAAATAAAATCGGTGAAAGCAGAAATAATTATCCTTTTGATATTGACGGTGTTGTAATTAAAGTCAATAACTTTGAACAGAGGGAAATTATGGGATCTACTGCAAAAGTTCCGAAATGGGCAATTGCCTATAAATTTCCTCCGGAGGAAAAAGAAACTAAACTATGTGATATTGAAGTTAATGTCGGACGTACAGGAGCGATTACACCCGTTGCTGTATTTGAACCTGTAAATTTAGCAGGGACAAGCGTTTCCAGAGCCGTACTTCACAATCAGCAGTTTATTGATGAAAGAGATATCAGAATCGGAGATACTATACTGGTTAGAAAAGCCGGAGAAATTATTCCGGAGGTTATTAAAACTGTATGTCATGATGAGAATTCTGTGAAGTTTTCACTCCCTTCGGAATGTCCTGTTTGCGGAACGGCTGCGGTAAGATATGAAGATGAAAGCGTGCTGCGGTGTCCTAATACTGACTGTCCGGCACAGCTTCTAAAAAATATTATTCACTTTGCTTCAAAGGACGCTATGAATATTGACGGTCTCGGACCTGCTATTGTACAGGTTCTTTTGGAAAAGGAACTTATTAAATCAGTGGCCGATTTATATTGTCTTGAATATGACCAGCTTGAATCTTTGGAAAGGTTTGCTGAAAAATCCGCAACAAATCTTCTCAAGGCTATAGAACATTCAAAAAATAATAATTTGGATCGTCTTTTGTTTGCTTTGGGTATACGAAATATAGGAGTAAAGGCGGCAAGGCTTTTATGTGAAAAATTCGGTGATATTGATTCTATTATAAATGCCGACGCTGAAGAAATATCGGAAATAGACGGATTCGGAAATATTATGGCAGAAAATGTAGTGAATGCGTTTAAAGAAACTCATAGGATTGAACTTGTCAACAGGTTGAGGGAATACGGAGTAAATATGATTTATAAATCTTCCGTATCCGGGGACGGAAGATTCAAGGGCAAGACCTTTGTTATTACAGGCACTCTGCCGACTATGAAAAGAAAAGATGCTCAATCCCTGATTGAAAAGCTTGGAGGAAAGGTTTCCTCGTCCGTTTCAAAGAAAACAGATTATGTGGTTGCGGGAGAAGATGCCGGAAGCAAGCTTGTAAAGGCACAGGAATTAGGAATAGAAATTATAAGTGAGCAAGAGCTTATTAATAAATCAATGTAAAAGGATGGAAGATATGAAAATTGATATTAAACATGTTGCAAAGCTGTCACGCTTGAGAATAGAAGATGATAAGCTTGAAAAATTTGAAAAGGATATGGAGTCTATTGTTAATATGGTTGACAAGCTGCCTGATGTGGAGGGTACGCTTGATCTGAATCCTAAGGATACTATGACTTTAAGAGAAGATAAGGCTGTTACTGATAAATTCAAACGTGAAGAATTATTGAAAAATGCACCGGAGGTTCAGGCAGGATGTCTGGTAGTTCCTAAAACTGTTGAATAAAGGAGTTTAAAATGAGATTATATGAAAAAACAGCTTCAGAGCTGTCTGAGATGCTTAAAAATAAAGAATGCAGTGCTGTAGAACTATGCAATGACGTATTAGCAAGAATAAATGAAACTGAAAATACAATCGGCGCTTATGTTACAGTAGCAGAAGATTCTGCAAAAGAAAATGCACAGAAAATCGATAAGTTAATTGCATCAGGAGAATCACTTCATCCTCTTGCAGGTATTCCTATAGGAATTAAAGATAATATTTCTACAAAAGGAATCAGAACAACTTGTTCTTCAAAAATGCTTGAAAATTATGTACCGCCGTTTGATGCTGCTGTAATAAATAAGATAAATGATGCAGGAATGACAGTTCTTGGTAAGATGAATATGGACGAATTTGCAATGGGTTCTTCTACCGAAACTTCATATATGCATTTAACAAGAAATCCTCATAATACTGAATGCGTTCCGGGAGGTTCTTCAGGAGGTTCGGCAGCCGCAATTGCTTCCGGAGAAGCTATACTTACTTTAGGTTCTGATACTGGCGGTTCTATACGCCAGCCGGCAGCGCTTTGCGGTGTTGTGGGAATGAAGCCTACTTACGGCAGCGTTTCCAGATATGGTCTGGTAGCGTTTGCTTCCTCATTGGATCAGATAGGTCCTTTGGGCAAATCAGTTAAGGACGTTGCAATGCTTCAAAGCCTTATCTGCGGTCATGACAGATATGACGCAACTTCTAAAAATATTGAATATCCCGACTATGCGGCTGCACTTAAAGAAAATGCTAAAGGGCTAAAAATAGGTATTCCTAAAGAATACTTTGGAGAAGGAATTGATTCTCAGGTTAAGGAATCGGTAATGAACGCAGTTAAGGAATTAGAATCACAGGGCGCAGTGATAAAGGAAATTTCTTTGCCAAGTACAGAATATGCAATAAACACATACTATATTATTGCCTCGGCAGAGGCTTCATCAAATCTTGCACGTTTCGATGGAGTAAAATACGGTTACAGAACGGCTGAATATGATGGTCTTGTCGACATGTATGAAAAAACAAGAAGCGAAGGATTCGGCGACGAGGTTAAGCGAAGAATTATGCTGGGTACTTTTGTTTTGAGTTCCGGATATTTTGATGCTTACTATAAAAAAGCCAAAAGAGTTCAAAATAAAATTTCACAGGAATTTTCCGAAGCTTTTAAGGAATGCGATATTATTGCTACGCCTACAGTTCCTGCATCTGCTTTTAAAATCGGTGAAAATATAGGTGACCCTATTAAAATGTATTATAATGACGTATGTACAGTAACAGTAAATATTGCAGGATTGCCGGCAATCAGTCTGCCATGCGGTAAAGACAGTTTAGGTATGCCTATGGGACTTCAGCTGATAGGTGATAAATTTAATGAACAGGCAATTTTGAATACAGCTTATACTTATGAAAAAATCTGCGGCGGATTCGATGTTCTGTCAAAAGCGCTTTAAGGAGGAATAAACGATGAAGGATTACGAAATAGTTGTAGGTCTTGAGGTCCACGCAGAACTTAATACAGATTCTAAGATTTTTTGTGACTGTAAAAATGCATTTGGACTTGAAGTGAATACTCAGGTTTGCCCTATTTGTATGGGAATGCCCGGAACATTGCCGACTTTAAATGAAAAGGTAGTTGAATATGCAATAAAAATGGGACATGCTCTCAATTGTACTATTAATACTCTATGCAGACAGGATAGAAAGAATTATTTTTATCCGGATCTTCCTAAAGCATACCAGATTTCTCAGGCTGATATTCCTCTTTGTGAAAACGGAAGTCTTGAATTTATGGTAGACGGAAAAATGAAAACAGTTGGAATTACAAGGATTCACATTGAAGAAGATGCAGGAAAATTGTTACATGATGAATCGTTTGCGGGTTCGCTTGTTGACCTTAACAGGTGCGGAGTACCTCTTATTGAAATTGTATCGGAACCTGATATAAGAAGCTCGTCAGAAGCAAAAGCATATCTGGAAACCATTAAATCTATTTTACAGTATATTGGTATTTCTGACTGTAAAATGCAGGAGGGTTCGATCAGATGTGATGTTAATGTTTCAGTAATGGAAAAGGGTTCAAGCAAATTTGGTACAAGATCTGAAATGAAGAATGTTAATAGTTTCAGTGCGGCAGTAAGAGGTATTGAATATGAGGCAAAAAGGCAGATCGAACTGCTGGAAAAAGGAGAAAAGGTTGTTCAGGAAACAAGAAGGTGGGACGATTCCAAGGGTATGAGTTTTCCTATGCGTTCCAAAGAAGACGCTCAGGATTACAGATATTTTCCGGAACCTGATTTGCTGACTATTTCAGTAGATGAAAAAATGGTAAAGGAATTGAAAGAATCTTTGCCTGAACTTCCGAATGCAAAGATAAAGAGATATGTAAATGATTTTGGACTGTCACAGATTGACGCTACTCTTATTGCAGAAGACATGGAAAAGTCTTTATTGTTTGACAAATGCAATTTATTGAATATTTGTAAGCCAAAGAATATCAGTAACTGGATTCTCAGTGATATTTCAAAATATATAAATGAAACAGGAAAGTTAATTTCTGAAACAAATTTAACTTCTGAAAAACTTTGTGCTTTGGTTGAAAAAATTGAAAAGGGAGTAATTTCAAACTCTGCCGGAAAAACTGTATTTGATGAAATTATGAAAAACGGCGGTGAAGTGGAAAATATAATTGAATCAAAGGGATTGGCTCAGAATTCCGATACTGATTTTATTGAAAACCTGGTTAAGGAAGTATTTGAAAATAATGAAAAATCAATAAATGATTATAAGAATGGCAAAACCAATGCATTAGGCTATCTTGTAGGACAATGTATGAAAGCGTCAAAAGGTAAGGCAAATCCGGGCATTGTAAAAGATATTGTAACTAAAATGTTAGAAAAATAATCAATAAATAACAAAAATTGGTAGCGATTTATTGTTAAAATCAACAAAAATAATTCATGCATTTCATACATTGTGACAAAATTTACAAAAAAGTATTTACAAGATTGTGTAAATGTATTATAATAAACATGAAAATTTATTGTAAAGCTTGTGAGGATTATGGGTTTACATTAATTTTAGTTTAAATGAGCTTGCAAACTTGCTCATTTAAATATATTGTATATTGTACAGAATATACAATAACAAAAAGCGAGAAATCGCATAAGAATTTTTGTTTAATATTTTAGGGAGGGTATGCAATGCATAACAAAATTACAAAGGCAGTTACTGCTAGTCTTATGGCAGCTGCAATGTTGACAACAACTGTTGCAACTATTGCACCTATGAGCGTTTCTGCCGGTCAGGTACTCGGCGAAACAAATTTTGATTACAAGGCGCTTCCATGGCACACTTGTGAAACTAACCCGGCTAAGCAGACATTTGATCTTGATAATGGAATGTTCCATGTAACTATTCTAGAACCTAAGGGTGGAGATGGAGACAGATGGGATCTTCAAACAAGACATAGAAATCTGAATTTCAAGGCTGGACACACTTATACTATTAAGTGGTCTGCAAAGGCTTCACGTGCAGGTGTAAAGGTTTATACAAAAATCGGTAACATCAAGGGCGACCAGGAATACTGGGTATCCGGCGGTAATGGTCCTCATATGGGCGGTTCATGGGATAATGCCAGAGCAGTTGAACTTACTACATCAATGCAGAGTTTTACATCAACCTTTAATTGTACACAGGATCTTGAGGGTGTTGAATGGGCTTTCCATTATGCTGTTGGCGGTTCTATTACTAATTCAGGTGAAAATAGTAAAAAGGGCGATGAAATTTGGTTTGACGATATGTCTATCATTGATGAATCAGGCAGTGAAGGCGATTGGCCAGGCGGTCAGCACGATTTGAAAAAATTGGGTGTTATGAGACGTGATGATAGCGGTCTTGAAAATAACTTTATCTCTGTAAACCAGGTTGGTTATTACACAAACCTTGCAAAGGTTGCTACTCTTGGCGATAATAAGGGTGATATAACTCATGAAGCGTCAACTATTGAATTGTCCGATTCAGCTTATGAATTTAAAGTAATAAACGATGAAACAAAGGAAGTTGCACTCACAGGTAAAACAACTCCTAAGGGTCACGATAAGGACTCAGGCGATAATATTCATAAAATTGATTTCTCAGACTTGAAAACACCGGGTAGATATCATATTGAAGTAGGCGAATGGCAGTCATTCTCATTTAATATCGGTGATAATATTTATACAGATACAAGCCATAATATGCTTACAAATGCTATGAACTATTATTATCAGAACCGTTCAGGTATTGATATTGAAGAAGCATATATTACATCTGGTGATAAATCTTCACTTGCTCATATAGGCGGTCATAAAACTGATACTGCTGCTGTTCAGACAAGATGGGTTCAGTCTTACTCCAGCCAAGAAGAAGCAACAGGTACATATAAATCTTCTGATATTACTGCAACTGGCGGTTGGTATGATGCTGGTGACCACGGTAAATATGTTGTTAACGGTGGTATTTCAGTATGGACATTGCAGAATATGTATGAAAGAGCAGTTGCTCAGGAGAATGCTGATAAGTTTGCAG
>CATKAZ010000136.1 GCA_949745795.1 uncultured Oscillospiraceae bacterium
AAATATATCAGTTAACTAAACCCGATATGAAAGTTTTGGTTCCGCTTTTTCAAAAGCGGAGACTTTTTTTAGAATTTTTTTCTCAATCTTCGGTAAAATAAACCATCGTGTATTTATTAAAATATATCAGTTAACTAAACCCGATATGAAAGTTTTGGTTCCGCTTTTTCAAAAGCGGAGACTTTTTTTCAAAAAAGTAAGTTATTTATCTTTTTGTTTAAAAATAATAGAAGCAAGCAGACCGAAAATAAGAGCCGCAGTAATACCGCCTGCCGCACTGGTCATTCCGCCGGTAAACACACCGAGAAATCCCTTTTCATCTATTGCTTTTCTTATTCCTTCTGCCAAAAGATGACCGAAACCGGTAAGCGGTACGGAAGCGCCGCCCCCTGCAAATTCCACTAACGGCTTATACCAACCGAATGCAGATATTATAACTCCGATTACTACATATGATACTAATATTCTTGCAGGAGTTAATTTAGTATAATCTATTAAAAGCTGACCTATTGCACAAAACAGACCGCCTATTAAAAATGCCCATAAATATTCCATAATAAACCTCCTTAGATTGAATGACTGATATGCACTAAATGTGATATTGACGGTATTGATTCTCCTTGCTGTGAGGCAGTAGGCGACATCAATGCACCTGTTGCGGCAAAAATCATTTCTTTAACTTCACCTGTCTGAACCTTAGGCAGAAAATGTCCGCATAAAACACTCGCTGAGCATCCGCATCCTGAACCGCCGGCATGAGTATCTTGTTCTTCCGGATCAAAGATCATAGCGCCGCAATCCCTATGCTGCTGTGATATATCGACATTATCCTTTAATAAAAGTTCATTTAAAAGCTTACTGCCTACCAGTCCTAAATCACCTGTTACTATATAATCAAAATCTTCGGGTTTATATCCTGTATCATCCAAATATTTTTTTATTGTAGACGCTGCTGCAGGAGCCATAGCTGCTCCCATATTATTGGCGTCTGTAATTCCCAAGTCAACTATACTTCCTATAGATACCGCTCTGACGTAAGGGGCGTTTCCCTCCGGGGACAATATAACGGCTCCGGACGCTGTACAGGTCCATTGTGCGGAGGGAGTTCTCTGACCTCCGTAGGACAGGGGAAACCTGAACTGACGTTCCGCTGTGGAAAAATGAGACGAGGTTGCTGCTGCGATCTTTCCGCCCAATCCGCAGTCTGTGAGAAGTGATGACAGTAACAGTCCTTCTGCCATTGTGGAGCATGCACCGTAAAGTCCCAGAAAAGGTATATTTAAGTCACGCAGTCCATAGGTAGTACCGATACATTGATTTATTAAATCACCGGAAAATATATAGTCGATATCAGCAGGATTGACACTCGCTTTTTTCATTGCAAGTTCTACTGTCTGCTTTTGCAGCTCACTTTCTGCTTTTTCCCATGTATCCTGTCCGAAATGACTATCCTTTTCAATTCTGTCAAAACTATTGCCTAATGGACCTTGTCCTTCCTTTTCCCCCACTATAGATGCAAATGCCATTATTGACGGTGAATTTTCTGTAGTAAATGTATTTCTGCTTATTTTTTTTGCCATATAAATTTCTCCGTTCTCTTTTTATTTTTATTATTCTTTCCCTCAATATCTCTTTTATGCTTACTATTTTTTTAAATTATTACTTGACAAAATTTTCCTTATTGTTAAAATGCAAAAATAAAAAGCACCCCCACAGAAGAATATAAACCGTCTCCAAACGGATCATATTCCTTAGTCAAACAAGATACACAAACTATCTGTTTGACTTAGTGAGAATGCTATTTTAGCACACGTACATGTGTGCTTGAAATAAATCTTAAGCCCATCAGATTCACATTAACTCTGATGGGCTTTTGCTTTTATTAAATTACAGGAAACAAATTAATTTTTAATACAACTGAAATATTCCAAACAACCAATAATAAGATACTGATGTTACGGACAAGCAATTGATTATAAACTAAGCTTTAACGCATTAATCATCAACTACCTGCGGAAACAAACTCCGTTATCAATGCATAAAGCAACGGTAGTTGATAATTAAGCGACCTATATGGTACGGGTGACAGGACTTGAACCTGCACACCTCTCGGCACCAGAACCTAAATCTGGCGTGTCTGCCAATTTCACCACACCCGCAAGACCTTATAAATTATATCATAAGAAATACAAAATGTCAATAGGTAAATCTAAATTTTTTTATAAAAATGACATTTTAATAAAAGAATCGATAGAAACAATCCGGTCAATAGACCGGATTAGCTGTTAATAGGGTAATGTAAAGGTTTTTGTTTTCCATACGCCGTCAGATTTAACTATAACAAACTCGTTTATTTCATCTTTACCGCATTCCTGCGTGTCAGGATCTTTATGATATGAAACTGCATTGAATACAGCTTCCGTTTCACTTTGAGAAATGAGAATAAGATCTGTATCAGTATAAGATCTGTCGGCACCTCTGCCGCCGTCAAAGCAGTATACACCGTTTTCGGATTCAAAATATTTTTCATAAAGATTACTGTTAGGAGTATCAAAGACCAGACAGTAATCATTTATAATGTCTTCCAGACAGGTAACATCGGGATCGTCAATAAGAACGGCACCGCCGGATGTCATAGTTTCGTAATTCAGATTGTAAGGACATCCTATCAGCATATCCCAAGTTACTTGACAGCTTTTTTTAAATAGTGCGTTACCGATAGCTTCGATATCTTCAGCTTCGGGACTTTCTGTTTCTGCAATACTTTCAGAAAGTGGTTCATTTTGCTCTTCCGTTTCAGATACTTCTTTTTCTGATTGTTCGGCAGAGCTTTGCGTTTCCGATGTATTTTGATTTATTATTTTTTCGGCTTCAGCTTTAGCTGTCTTAACTGTGTTGTTTTTGTGGGAATCTTGTTCGGTATCGTCTGTTTCCGAATCAGATAAAACAGACGATGTTTTTGTGTTAACAGCAGTAGTATCTTTAATTGAGCAAGCTGTCGCCATAAGAGATGTTGTCAGTATTGCTGCCAGTATTATTTTTTTCATTGTTTTCTCCTGTTAAATTTTTATGTCAAAATCTATGTTTCCGGTATTTACGTCAGCTCTTGAGCAAATTACCGATATACGGTCACCGATGGAATATGATTTTCCGCTGTATTCATCGCTTAAAGTAAAATAACCGTCATAATTATAGTAGCCTTCCGGCAGACTGTTAACATGCACAAGACCTTCAACGGTATTATCCAGTTCTACATAAAAACCAAATTCCGTAACACTGGAAATAAGTCCTTCAAATTCTTCTCCCACATGCTGCTGCATAAATTCAGCTTTATAACAGTCCTCGCAGTTTCTTTCGATGCTCATAGCTTTAATTTCCGCAGCAGTGGAATGCTCTGAGGCTTTAGCTGCAAATCCGGCGTATCTTTTTTGAAGCCATTGCGAATCGGCGCCGCTTATTAAGTCGGAAAGAATTCTGTGTATGGCAAGATCGGGATATCTTCTTATAGGAGATGTAAAATGAGCGTAGTCGTCAAGAGCAAGACCGAAATGCCCTACAGGTTCGGTATGATATTTTGCTTTAGCCATAGATCGGAGAGTCATCATGTTGACAACAGGATAAAAGGGTTTGTCTTTTGCGTTTTCGAGGATTTCTGCAAGGTGAGCGGGTTTAACTTGAGAAAATACAGGAATTTCCACATTTAGCCTTCTCAGACCGCTTTTGAGGTCGTCTGTTTTTTCCGGTGAAGGAGTTTCATGGATTCTGTAAACAAAGGGAATTTGCTTTTCTCTTGCGAGTCTTGCGGCGGATTCATTTGCAAGAAGCATAAATTCCTCAATAATCATTTCGGATTTGCCTCTTGTTCTTGGCTTTACATCAATACAAAGCTGTTCGTCATTTATGATCAGCTTGCTTTCAGAGGTTTCAATGTTTGGCGCACCTCTTTTTTTACGGTTTGCAATAAGTTTGTCGGCAAGCTCGTTCATTATTTCAATACTTGGAATAAGCTCTCTGTATTTTTCAAGAATTTTTTCATCGGCTGTTTCGGCAAGAATACTGTTTATTTCGGAATAAACACCCTTGACCCTTGAACAGATAACGGATTTTTCAAATTTAAAGTCAATAAGCTTTCCATCTGAAGAGATGTTCATAATTGCAGAAAAAGTCAGTCTGTTTTCATTGGGATTAAGTGAGCAGATACCGTTTGAAAGCTCCTTGGGAAGCATAGGGATAACCTTATCGGCATAATAAATACTTGTTCCCCTGTTAAGAGCCTCCTTATCCAGAGGACTGTTTCCTTTAACATAATGAGATACGTCGGCTATATGCACTCCGAGTTTATAGCCGTTTTGTGTACGTTCAATAGAAACTGCGTCGTCAAGGTCTTTTGATTCGGCGCTGTCAATTGTAAAGATAAGGTTGTTTCTCAAATCAAGACGGTTTGTATAGTCGTCTGCCCAGACGCCTGCCGCTGCAATTTTTTGTGCTTCACGTTTTGCGTTTTCCGAAAATTCCTTTTCAATATCGTTTACAGCAAGAATAGATTCGGCACAGCATGCGGCATTTTGTGAATTTCCGAAACAAAATACAATTTTGACTTTGTGATCCCTGTGACGTTTTCCCATTCTGCAAAGCTCTGCCATAACCTTATCACCGGTATGATATTCGATATCGTTTTCTTCAATTTTTACAGGAGTTTTTGACATTGTATCTGCAAGAAAATATTTGCGTCCATCTTCCTCAACGATGATGCCGGTAAGCTTTGCTGCCGACGGGACAAGAATGTCGAGAACTTCACCTTCGGGTTTTCCGGAACGGGATTCAATATACTTCGCCAGTACAATATCTTTCGGCATTGCTCCGGAAAGATATTTCCCGGGAACAAAAATTTCTTCGTTATTGTCGCAGCGCTTTATAAAGCCGAAGGTTTTGTTAAGTCTCATTACCTCTGCCTTAAAAAATCCGAGAATTTCACACATTACAATGCCTTTGCGGCGTTCGCAGATTGTACCTTCCTGTAAAAGCTCGGTGACTGCTGTCTTGTAGTTTTTTTCATTTCCTTTGATACTTCTGCATTTTGCTGCCAGTTCTTTAGATGGCAGCGGTTTTTTACCGTTCTTTTTGACAAATGTTATAATTTTATTTTTATAGCTTTCTACAGAATACTTGTTATTGTCAAATTTCTTTTTGTTCTTTAATTTTTCCTTACTCATATCAGGTCCTCATTTATATTTAAAAATATTCCCTGCGACAATGAATTTTCTCATTTTGTCACAGGGAACTCATAATTATTTTACAAAAGCTATAACAGCATTCACAGCAATCGTCAGAACAAACATTATAATCAATAAAACTCTGGTAATTTTTCTGAAAATAGCTTCTTTTGTTCTTCCTTCATTTTTTTCGTAAAATGAATCGTTTGCTCCGCCTGTAATAGCAGCGGTCATATTTTGCTGCTGCTTTGAATCCTGTAACAAACACAAAATAACTGCAAGAACGCAGGTTATGATCAGCAGAATTCCGCCGATAATTTCCAGTGTACTCATATATTCTCTTCCTCCATTATTATAACGTATTTCAAACCATTTAAACTTAGTATAACATAACAATTAAAAAAATGCAATATATTTTCATAAAAAATTCACCGAAAATCAGATTATTTTTCTGTAAAAACCATTACCGGTTTATCGGCAGTTATTTCATTTTCTTTTACTATGCAATCATATGCAAGAATTTTAACACCTTTTTGCGCTGCAAGGTTTAAAATTTCGCCGAATTCAGGATGTGTTTTATAATTCGGAATAAGATATTTGACTCCGCTTAATTGTATTATAAATAGTATATATGCATCATAGCCGTTTTCAACGGCATAAATAAGTTCGTTTATGTGTTTTACGCCCCGTTGTGTAGGAGCGTCTGGAAACATAACTATATTATCTTTTTCAAGAGTAACTCCTTTTACTTCCGTAAAAGCTTTGTTATTTTCAGATTCCATGAAAAAATCAAAACGGGAATTTTTATATTTTTGTTCGGGTTTTATAATATAATGCGGAAAAAGCTTAGGTAAAAGCTCTGCTGCGATTTTGTTTGGCGCTTGACTGTCTATGTTGATGATCCTGCCGTTTTTATAAACGGAAATCAAGTCAAATTTTGTTTTTCGGTTAGTGTTATCCGACCGTTCAAGAATTATGTCCGTTCCCGGAATCAGAAGTTCTCTGCACCGACCCGTGTTTTTTACATGACATATTTCTTCTTTTCCGTTGATTTCGGCGTATGCAATAAAGCGATTGGGACGTGAAATGAATTTTCCTTTTATTATACTATTATATATCATTTTTATTTATCGGTAATTTTTACCAATATGCCTCCTGACGCAAAGTATTGGTTTTTGTATTGTTAAAAAGCATCTGAAAAAAATATATCATATTTTTTATAAAAAAGCAAATATCCTCTTGACAAATTTAAGGATCTGTGATAATATAGTGATATCAAATTGATATCATAACATATCAATTAATTTAAAATAAGGGGAAATCATTATGAAAGAGAAAAAACAAATCAATTTTGAAGAAAAAGAACTGAATCCCGCAAGCGGCTGGGGAATGCTTTTTTTATCGTTGGTTCTTTACCTTGCTTCTGCGGGAGCGTTTATTGCCGGGGGTTCTGTTGCTTCCGACGGCAATGACAGTTTCGCAGCTTTAATATTTATTCTCGGTTCGATCATATTATTGCTGGCTATATTGATCGACTGCGGACTGAAAGTAATAAAACCAAATGAAGCACTGGTTCTGACGTTGTTCGGAAAGTATACGGGTTCAATTAAAAAGGACGGTTTTTTCTTTGTTAATCCTTTCAGTTCATCTGTAAATCCCGCATATTTGCAGCAGATGAAGGAATGGGGTCAAAAGGTAAAAAGCAGTGAACTTAAAAATACATCGTCGATATTAAGAAAAAATCTTTCTCTAAAGGCAATGACCCTGCGTAATGAAAAGCAGAAAATCAACGACGAGCAGGGTAATCCCATTGAAATCGGAGTAAATGTTATCTGGAGAATCGATAATACGGCAAAAGCAGTATTTAATGTTGATAATTATGAGGATTATCTTTCCACACAGGCTGATTCCGCTTTAAGAAATATTGTAAGACTTTATCCATACGATGTATCTGCACAGGGAGATGAAAAATCCCTCAGAGGCTCCAGTCAGGAGGTAGCGGACGCTTTAAAGACCGAACTTCAGCAAAAAGTTGAAATTGCCGGACTTGAAGTTATTGAAGTTAGAATAACTCACCTTGCATATGCACCGGAAATTGCAGCGGCAATGTTACAGCGTCAGCAGGCGGCAGCTATTATTGAAGCAAGACAAAAGATCGTTGAAGGTGCGGTCGGTATGGTTGAAATGGCGCTTAATAAGCTTTCGGAAAACGAAATATGCAATCTTGACGAGGAACGCAAAGCTCAGATGGTTTCAAATCTGTTGGTGGTTTTATGTGGAAACAAGGACGCTCAGCCGATAGTAAACAGCGGTTCACTTTATTAAATTGGGGGGATAAATCTGGCAGAAAAAAAAGAAAGCGGAAAAAAGCAAATAGTGCTGAGATTGTCCCCGACGCTGTGGACAGATCTTGCAGCTTGGGCAGAAGACGATTTTCGTTCGATTAACGGACAAATTGAATTTTTGCTGACTGAATGCGTAAAAAAACGAAAAAACGGTAAATTTAAAGAGGACTGATTTTGTCAGTCCTCTTTTTACACTATATTGAAAGCTTTGCCATTCTGTTTTTAAGTATTGGTCCTACAAGAGCCGCAATAACCATTTTAACAGCCTCACCCGGAAGATAAGGGAATACACAAAGACTTAAAGCTGCTGCAAATGTTGTACCTTGCTGGTAAACAAACCATATTGTACCGAAAAGGTACCCAAACACCATGCCCAAAATCATACCTATAACATACATGTAGATCTTATTGAATTTGTTTATAAAAAACCCGGTAACAAGCGCTGTAAAAATAAAACCTATAAGGTATCCGCCGGTAGGACCTGCAAGCTTTGCCAGACCGCCGCTGAATCCTGAAAATACCGGAAGTCCGACCATTCCTAAAAGCAGGAATATTACATAGCTTAAGCCGCACAATTTCCAGTCAAGAAGAAATGCACAAATAAAAATTGCTAATGGGATAAGCGATATCGGGACAGGACTGAACGGTATCGGAATCGCAAAGGGACCTGAGATACATATCAGTGCGGCACAAAGTCCCACCATTACAATATTGAATGTTGTTGATTTTTTTCTTGTAGCTTCCATTTTTAACCTCCATTTTTATGACACATTTTTGTCTTTTTCTATTATATCATAAAAAAAGCGGATTGTCACCTATAAATTTTGAATTATGTGACATTGTGGATTAATTCTGTACATTTTCTACATAAATAACAACAAAAATTGTGCAAGTATACAAAATAAAATAAATTTTTGAAAAATGACTCCGCAAAGTGTTGTTTTTCGTGTCTTTATATATAGAAGACTTAAATTTCCTGACTTTACTTATTGCAAAATGTTGGTTATGCAGACAATATAACTGTATTGATTTGTGTAAATCACCGAAAGTATAGAGAATTTTGAAATAATAGTGGAAAAACTTTATTTTTAAGAGTATTATATAAGGAGGTATTTTGTAATGTAGTACTAGAAGGGACAACTTATGTTTGAAATTTGTATGACCCTTATCGAAGAAGAATATGATAAGGGAGCTTTTGAAAAGCTTTATAATTCCCAAAAGCAAAAATTATATTACGTAGCGTATAGAATACTTAATGATGAACAGCTATCTGAGGAAGCCGTTTCGGAGACATTTTTCAGTATTGCCAAAAAATTTGACACATTTAAGTCGATGACGGAAGAACAAGTTGAAGCATATTGTATTCTGGCAATTAAAAACGCATGTAAAAATATTATCAGAGATAACTTTAGAGATGATTGCATTAATATTGATGACTGCAAAGATGACAGTTTCTTATCTGATAATGAACTGCAGCATATTAACAATATGTATTTAAGAGAAAAAATAATGAAATTGAAGTACATTGATAAAGAAGTATTATTACTTTATTATTTTTATGATTTAAGTTTAAGAGAAATTGCAAAAATGAAGGGTATCTCAAATGCAGCTGCCCAAAAACGTTTGCAGTCGGCAAGAAAGAATTTAAAGTTTTTGTTGGAGGCAGATAGTTATGAAAGATGCTAGATCTATATTTACCCAAGCTTTGGCAGAGGTTGTAATACCTGAAATTCTTAATGAATCGGAAACGATAAACTTAGAACATAAATTTTCTAAAAGCTTTGAGAAAAAAATGTCTAAAGTCGTAAAAGTAAAGAAAAAGCCTCGCCGTAAAATTGTTAATTTAACTACACGTTTTGTTGCATGCGCAGCATCTGTAATTATTGTTGCAGATGTATTTAAGTTATTCACCAATGCAGGAAGAAATCCTGCCGTAGATTATGCTATTATTCATCAGTATAATTGTGATAATATATATATATTATGTGATGAAAATTATTATTTTCCTTCTACAATTGAAAATGAATATTCCATTGATTATCCTGAAGGATATACTTTGGCAAAGGACGAATCTGATGAATTTTCAATTTATAAGGTTTATGAAAATAATGATAAATTTATTAGATTTGAGCAGCATGTACTTCCACCTGGTATGATTCCTAGTTTTGATAATGAAAATGGAATCAATGAAATTTTTATTGATGAAAACAAAACTAAGTATGTAACTCATTATAATGAGGAAGAAAGTTATTATTTGGTTATGTGGAGTAATGATATTTATTTGTTTATATTATCTACAAATATAGACAAAGAAACTGCATTAGATTTGTGCAAACCTACAAAAATAAAATAAATTTTAAAATTTCACTCCGCAAATCGCCAAAATCTGTGTCTTTATATATAGAGATGTAAAAAATCTCAAATACTTTGTAGAAACGAGGACGAAAAAATGAAAAGAATGCAAAAGTTTATTTCTGTTTTAACGGCGGCTATGATTATAGGAACTGCCGGAATGTCGGTTAGCGCTAATGAATTAAGTTCTGCGGCTGATGATGAAATTATTCTTTATTATGCTAATGCCTATGATGCTAGAAGTGAACTTAATATTTCGAGCAAAAAGGCAACATGTAAAAGTATTATTAGTGGAACATCAGGTGTAACTAAAATTTATGTAACACAGATATTA
The DNA here is from genome assembly GCA_949745795.1 of uncultured Oscillospiraceae bacterium. GTDB lineage: Bacteria > Bacillota > Clostridia > Oscillospirales > Ruminococcaceae > Porcipelethomonas. The sequence continues at coordinate 10,245 of CATKAZ010000136.1, forward strand.
CAGAGGAAAATTTCAAGTAATAGTTGGACAGATCATGCAATATGGTATAAGACAGAATATAGTAGAGATTTAACATTTACAAACACATCCGGAACATTACCAAGTGGTACATATCAAGTAAAAACCATCGCAGAAGTTTACAAGGGATCTTCATATGAAAAAATAACTACATACAGTACTGAAAAAAGCTGTTAAATAGAGAGATTGCATTCTATCATTTTTTCTCTCAATTCTGCGGGTTTCACCTCTCTCGCAGAATTTTTACAGGTATTAATCATTTTCCATTTTTCATTTTCCATAACCGCTCCCACATCACATCGTTGCGAAAACCTTCGGGTTTCTGGCTTTTTCGGGAGTCGGGTTATTAAATTTTGATAATATGATAAAATTCATAATATCGCCTCAACTTTATTGTGAACTCAGTCATATTATGCTTTCTCCGTCGGTTGATTTTTTCAGCCGACAGGGGAATCATTTAACTTGATTAAACCATTCCTATTTTTTATATGCCGGACGGTTTGAAAATAGGATAGGGTTAATAATTTTGCTAACATGATGTAATTCATAATATCACCTCAAAAGCTATTATGAACTCGTCATATCATGTTTTCTCAGCCGGTTGATTTTATTCAGCCGGTATGAGAACCCTTTAACTTGATAAAACAATTCGGATTCTTATTTTCGGATAGTTGTAAATGGGTTAGGGTCAATAATTTTGCTAACATGATGTAATTCATAATATCACCTCAAAAGCTATTATGAACTTAGTCATAT
>CATKAZ010000137.1 GCA_949745795.1 uncultured Oscillospiraceae bacterium
ATTTATAATATAGAATGTGGAAATTATTTGCCGACTTTGAGAGAATTTTTTGAAATTTGCGATTATTTAAAAGTTACTCCTATGGAATTTTTCGATTATGAAGATGACTTTTCAAAAGATTGTGCTAACTATAAAGAAGAACATGACGTATCTAAAATCGAAGATTCGGATTTAAAAAACATCTTAACTGAACTTCAAACGATTCTCCTCGAAATTAATAAGGAAATAAAGAAAGGTTTTGCGCTGAATCATTGATACATACTTGTCGAGTCTTAGCTGCTTTGTGAGTCTTTAGAATGTGGTTCAAGTTGAGGAAATTCGGCATAAAAGTTTTTTGCTTACTTTTTTTCAAAAAAGTAAGGGATTTTTTCAGAAAGCTTGAATTATTTTAGATTTGTCCGCATAGACTTTAGGGACAACGTTCAATAAAGTTAAAGGAGCAAGGCTATGACAGGACTAACACAGAAACAGGCTGAAAAGCTTCTGGAACAATTCGGGAGCAATACTATCGCTGAAAAAAAAGGCAGCGGAGCGTTAAAAATATTTGCAGGACAGTTTAAAGACGTAATGGTTATGATTCTTTTGGGCGCAACCGTGATTTCAGTGTTTCTGGGTGAAATATACGACGCCGCAACTATAATTGCAATCGTTCTGCTTAATGCAGTTCTGGGCTTTATACAGGAATACCGTACTGAAAGAACACTTGAAGCTCTTGCGGATATGACCGCTCCTACCGCACGTGTTATACGTGACGGTAAGCTGAAAACTATTCCCGCGGCAGAGCTTGTGCCGGGAGATCTTATTGAAATCGAATCCGGGGACAGAGTACCCGCAGACAGCGTTATTATACAGTGCAGCGGATTATATGCCGACGAGGCTATGCTTACCGGAGAATCCGATCAGGTCAGCAAAATACCCGGTTCGCCTGATGATAATGACAATTCCTTAAACCGCAGCTGTGTTATCTATTCGGGTACTGTTATCACCAGAGGCAACGCTAAGGCACATGTTATTGCTACGGGAAAAAATGCACAAGTCGGAAAAATATCCCATATGATAAGCGACGCAGGTGAAAGCCGTACGCCGTTACAAAAGCGTCTGGGAGAGCTGGGTAAGGTTGTGGCTCTTATTTGTATCGGTGTGTGTATTGTGGTATTTCTTGCGGGAGTACTCAGAGGTGAACCTGTTTTTGATATGCTTATGACCGGTATTACCATTGCAATAGCCGCTATTCCGGAAGGTCTGCCGGCTACCGTTACTATCGCTTTGGCGCTTGCGGTCAGCAGAATGCTTAAATTGAACGCTCTTGTTAACAAGCTTCATTCAGTTGAAACTCTGGGCTGTGCTTCGGTTATATGCTCTGACAAAACAGGTACTATAACCGAAAATAAAATGACTGTTAAGCATATTTATACTGATATGAAGGAATTCGATGTGTTGGGCAGCGGCTACAAGATTAACGGTGAAATTCGTCTGGATAATACAAAGCCTAATCCTAAAACGATTCCACCTCTTTATGAACTTCTGAAATGCTCTGTGCTATGCTCTACTGCTTCTATTGAATCGGACAGTAAAATAAATTCCAGAAACAGAGGAGCAATCGAGGGTAAGGGCGAATGGACTGTAAACGGCGACCCTACTGAAATTGCTTTGCTGATAAGCGCTGCTAAGGGTGGTATTACCGCAGGCTCTCTCAGTGATATGAGAAAAATTCATGAAATCCCTTTTGACAGCGAAACAAAAATGATGACAGTAATAACCCGTTCGCCTTCAGGTCAGGAAACGGCTTACATAAAGGGTGCGGCGGATATACTTTTAAATAAATGCGCATTTGTTATGACTTCAAATGGGGAAGTCCCTATGGACCGCAGTGTGACAGATAAGATAAATGCGGAAATTTCTTCGCTTTCAAAAAGAGCGCTTAGAGTTTTGGCACTGGCAAAAAAAGATGTGAAGGCCGGGGAAAATCATACGGGAGGATTAGTATTTCTCGGTCTTGCCGCAATGCAGGATCCTCCCAGAGAAGAAGCGAAAACTGCTATAAAAAAATGCTCGGCGGCTCATATAAAAACAGTAATGATAACGGGTGACCACAAGGAAACAGCTATGGCTGTCGCAAAAGAAGCCGGACTCTTAAAAGGCGGCAAGGCAGTCACGGGAGCGGAGCTGGACGCTATGAGCGACAGTGAGCTGGACAGACGTCTGCCGGAATTTTCTGTTTATGCAAGAGTAAATCCGTCCCACAAGCTTAGACTTGTTAAGGCGTACAAACGAAAGGGAAATATTGTTACTATGACAGGAGACGGCGTAAACGACGCTCCTGCTATAAAGGAAGCCGACGTGGGCGTTGCCATGGGAATTACTGGTACTGATGTGACCAAGCAGGCAGCGGACGTTATACTTCTTGATGATAATTTTGCAACTTTAGTCAAGGCAGTTGAACAGGGAAGAGGAATTTATGCAAATATCAGAAAATTTGTGAGATATCTGCTGTCATGCAATATCGGAGAGGTTATAACAATGTTTTTGGGTATCCTTATGGGATTCCCTATGGTACTTCTGCCTACGCAGCTTTTGCTTGTCAATCTTGTAACAGACGGTCTGCCGGCAATCGCTTTGGGAATGGAGCCGTGTGAAAAAGACGTTATGAAGCATCGTCCCAGACGTCCCGACGAAAGCTTTTTTTCAGGGGGACTGCTGTTTAAGATTATATTCAGAGGGATTATGATAGGTCTTTGTACTCTTGGCTGTTTTACTACTATTTTAAGAGCAGGCTGTGATCTTGATACTGCAAGAACAGGCGCATTGGCAACTCTTATATTCTCTCAGCTTATACATGTATTTGAGTGCAAATCCGAGAAAAAGGGTATTTTCGGTATAAATTATTTTTCAAATATAAAGCTTATTTTTGCAGTTTTGGTTTCTCTTGCCGTTATTTTGGCTGCTATTTATGTACCGCCGATCCAGATGATTTTCGATACTGTTGCGCTTTCTAAAACACCCCTTCTTATTTCTTTGGGATTTTCTTTTGCGGTTCCTGTAGCTTCGGGGTTTTCGGGAATTTTTCATAAGAGTAATCCCGAATCTTAAATTATATTCATCTGTTTTACTTATAAGCAAAACCGATGTCATTTTGACATCGGTTTCAATCAATTCTTATAAGGTATAAATTATGCGGCATTGTTTTTTTATACCTGTATTTTATGAGGAACTTATGAGTCGGTTGCTTCTACTAGCTTTTCTGAGGATCTGAAAAGAAGAGTAATACACCAGATAGCTGATATTGCAACTATTATATATATTGCTCTGCTTATTATTGCGTCTGTACCGCCGAAAAGCCATGCAACCAGGTCAAACTGAAAAATTCCAACCAGTCCCCAGTTGATTCCGCCTATGATAAGCAGAATAAGTGCGAGCTTATCCCACATTCTGTCCACCTCATTTCTTCAGAACATTTTTGTAATGTTCATGCACTTATTATTTTCATCTGTTTATAAATTATTCTTTGATGAGTTATAGTAATTTTTAGAAATTAACATTTTATTTTTTTCATAAAATCACATTAATATCATAAAACTGTCACATAAAAACGGCATAATATACTTGTCAGTTAATACTGACAAAGTTGAAAGCAGTTGATAAAAGTTTTTTAATGATTTCATCTCCTCTAAAATTATGTCACTCTTTATTGAGAGTCCCCCCTGTTTAAACAGGGGGATTTCTTTTTTTATTTTGTAATCGGACACACTATATGTTTCATATATTTTATACAGTACACACCTCTATACAGTACGAGTTGTAAATTATATGAACGGAGGCATAATATGGGACTAACAGCTAAGTCCACAGGCAGGCAGCTAATGTCTGAGGAAACGCTCAAAAAATCCGGTGAAGAACATATTATTGCACTGGCAGGTAATCCTAATGTGGGTAAGTCTACAGTGTTTAACGCTTTGACGGGTATGAATCAGCATACGGGAAATTGGGCAGGTAAAACTGTGTCAAGCGCTATGGGACGCTGCTCCTATAACAATAAAAAATATATCCTTGCAGATATTCCGGGTACTTATTCCCTTATGGCACAGTCGGCAGAGGAGGAAGTGGCAAGAGATTTTATTTGCTTTCAAAATCCGGACGCAGTAATTGTTGTCTGCGACGCAACATGTCTTGAAAGAAATCTTAATCTTGTTTTGCAGACGATTGAAATAACTCCTAAAACCGTAGTATGCGTTAATCTTCTCGATGAAGCGGAAAGAAAAAATATTCATGTGGATCTTAAAAAGCTGGAAGCTTTTCTCGGTGTTCCCGCAGTGGGAGTTACGGCTAGAGAGGGAAAGGGTCTTGACAAGCTTATGGAGGCTGTTGAGAGAGTAATTGAAAATGAACCTCAATCGCCGTTTATACCTATTTATGACGCGGATCTTGAAGAAGAAATTCAAAAAATAACCACTGATGTAATGTCCATTACTGGTAACATGATCTCTCCCAGATGGACTGCTTTACGGTTAATCGAAAAAAATGATAAGTTAATTGATAAAATTTCAGATTATATTAAGCGTGATATTTCCGAGGAAATGTTCGGTCAGCTTAACAGATGTACGGAATGCTTGGCAAGAAAAAACTGGAATCCTCAGAAAATATGTGATAATATAATTTCTTCTATTATACAGTCTGCACAAAATATTGCAGAAAATACTATTACTATTGCTAAATCTGATTATTATGAGCGTGACAGAAAAATAGACAGAATTTTAACAAGCAGAGTCTTTGGCATACCGATTATGATAGGTCTTTTGGGGTTGATTTTTTGGCTTACCGTAGTCGGTGCAAATTATCCTTCACAGCTGCTGTCTAAGGGACTGTTTTGGCTGGGTGACAGAATAAATGACTTCTTCGTTTATGTAAATTGTCATGATACTGTTAGAGATATGATCGTTAACGGTATTTACAAGGTTTTGGCTTGGGTCGTTTCCGTTATGCTTCCGCCAATGGCGATTTTCTTTCCGTTATTTACTCTTTTAGAGGATCTTGGCTATTTGCCTCGAATTGCATTTAATCTTGACAAGTATTTCAGACGGTCGGGTGCATGCGGAAAACAGGCGCTTACTATGGCCATGGGCTTCGGCTGCAATGCAGCAGGCGTTACAGGCTGCAGAATTATCGATTCCCCCAGGGAACGCCTTATAGCTATACTTACTAATAATTTTGTGCCGTGCAACGGAAGATTTCCTTCACTTATTTCAATTATTACTATGTTTTTTACTGCGTCTGCCGCGGGAGCAATGCGGTCCGGAGTTTCTGCTCTGATTCTTCTTGCGGTAATACTCGGCGGAGTATTGATGACTCTTTTGGTATCATGGATATTGTCTAAAACTGTACTCAAAGGCGTTCCCTCGTCTTTTGCTCTGGAGCTTCCTCCATACAGAAAACCTCAGATCGGTAAGGTTATTATACGTTCAATATTCGACAGAACGGTTTTCGTTTTGGGCAGAGCCTGCGCTGTTGCCGCACCGGCAGGACTTCTGATTTGGTGCCTTGCAAACTTTACTGTCAGCGGTGAAACAATTCTTTTTCATCTTGCGGAATTTTTACAGCCGCTGGGGAATATACTTGGTATGGACGGGGTTATTCTTCTTGGGTTTATTCTGGGATTTCCGGCAAATGAAATTGTAATACCTATTATCATTATGTGCTATATGTCCTCCGGAACAATTATGGAAATGGAAAATATGCACACCCTTAAGCTTTTGCTTACTGACAACGGCTGGAGCTGGGTTACCGCCCTTTGTACTATGATTTTTATTCTTTTTCATTTTCCGTGTTCTACAACATGTCTTACAATTAAAAAAGAAACAGGTAGTCTTAAATGGACTGCGGCAGCCGCTGTTCTTCCGACAGTCTGCGGAGCTTTGATATGTTTTATTATTTCTACTTTGGCGAGACTTACCGGAATCGCTGCATGAAAATAATTCCGATAGAAAAATTATATAAAATTTTGTCAAAACGGCTTGAACAGTATGTCTTTTTGTGTTATAATAACTGTAATTGTAATGCGGCTGCTGCCGATTGACAAAAGTTTTATAAAAGGAGTAAAAATATGAAGTTTGGTTTTTTTGATGACGCTAAAAAAGAATATGTCATTACTTCCCCTAAGACACCTTATCCATGGATTAACTATCTCGGAACTCAGGAGTTTTTCTCCCTGATTTCTAATACAGCCGGCGGTTACCACTTCTACAAGGACGCTAGACTTAGAAGAATTACTCGTTACCGTTACAATAATGTTCCTGTTGATATGGGCGGCCGTTATTTCTATATTAACGATAACGGTACGATCTGGTCTCCGGGCTGGGCTCCTGTTAAAACAGACCTTGACAGCTATGAATGCCGTCACGGTATGGGTTATACTATTATCAAGGGCGCTAAAAACGGTATTTCATCAGAGGTTACTTTCTTTGTTCCTCAAAACTACAACGGTGAAATTCAGAAAATGATCCTCAAGAACGAAGGCTCTGAAAAGAAAACAATCAAGCTGTTCTCTTTTGCCGAATGGTGTCTGTGGAATGCTCAGGACGATTCTACAAACTTCCAGAGAAACTTTAATACAGGCGAAGTTGAAATTGAAGGTTCAACTCTTTTCCACAAGACTGAATACAAGGAAAGAAGAAACCACTTTGCTTTCTATACTGTAAATGCTGATATTGACGGTTTTGACTGCGACAGAGAAAGCTTCCTCGGACTTTACAACGGCTTTGAAAATCCTCAGGCAGTTGCAGCAGGCAAGGCTTCCGATTCCGTTGCTGACGGTTGGTCCCCGATTGCTTCTCATTATATGGAAATTACTCTTGAACCGGGTGAAACAAAGGATCTCGTATTCATTCTCGGTTATGTTGAAAATCCTGTTGAGGAAAAATTCAATGCCGACGGCTCTATGAACAAGTCCAGAGCTTATGAAATGATTGAAAAATATAATACTCCTGAAAAGGTTGATGCCGGTCTTGCCGAGCTTAAGGCTATGTGGGACGCTCTCCTTTCTAAATATACAGTTGATACTCCTGATGACAAGATGAACAGAATGGTTAATATCTGGAATCAGTATCAGTGTATGGTTACATTTAATATGTCCCGTTCCGCTTCGTACTTTGAAAGCGGTATCGGCAGAGGTATGGGATTCCGTGACTCTAACCAGGATCTTTTAGGCTTTGTTCATCAGATCCCCGAAAGAGCAAGAGAACGTCTGATCGACTTAGCTTCCACTCAGTTTGAAAACGGCGGCTGCTATCATCAGTATCAGCCTCTTACCAAAAAGGGTAACGATGAAGTCGGCGGCGATTTCTCAGATGATCCGCTGTGGATGATTCTTTCTGTTGCAGCTTACATCAAGGAAACAGGCGATTACGGTATTCTTGACGCTAAAGTTCCTTATGACAACGACGAGAGCAAGGCTCAGACTATGATGCATCACTTAAAGCAGTCCTTCTATCATGTGGCTGAAAATGTAGGTCCTCACGGTCTGCCGCTTGCTATGAGAGCTGACTGGAATGACTGTATTAATTTAAGCTGTTTCTCTTCTGAACCGGGTGAATCCTTCCAGACTTCTACTTCTCCTAAGTACGGCGATGACAAGTACAGCAAGACTGCTGAGTCAGTTATGGTTGCCGCACTGTTTACATATTCAGGTCCTAACTATGTTGAGCTTTGCAGACATATGGGCGATGAAGCTGAAGCTCAGAAGGCTCAGGCTGAAATCGACAAGATGAAGAAGAATATTATGGATTACGGCTTTGACGGTGAATGGTTCCTGAGAGCGTACGACGATTTCGGTAAGAAAATGGGTTCAAAGGAATGTGAAGAAGGTAAAATTTTCATTGAACCTCAGGGATTTGCCGTTATGGGCGGCGTAGGCAAGGAAACAGGCGCTGACCTTAAGGCACTGGAAAGTGTTGACAAGTATCTCAACAGCGAACATGGTCTTGTTCTTAATAATCCTGCATTTACAAAATATTATATCGAATACGGTGAAATTTCCACATATCCTGCCGGATATAAGGAAAATGCCGGTATATTCTGTCACAATAATGCTTGGATTATTTGTGCTGAAGCTTTTGTGGGTCATGGTGACAAGGCTTTTGAATACTATTCTAAGATCGCTCCGGCTTACAGAGAAGAAAAGTATTCTGACCTTCACAGAACAGAACCGTACGTATACGCTCAGATGATCGCCGGCAAGGACGCTAAGCGTCACGGTGAGGCTAAAAACAGCTGGCTGACCGGTACTGCCGCTTGGAATTTTGTTGCTGTTTCACAGTACATTCTCGGTATTATTCCTGACTGGAACGGTCTTAAGGTTGATCCTTCCATTCCGTCAGCATGGGACGGTTTCAAGGCTGTTAGACAGTTCAGAGGCGCTTCCTACGCTATTACTTTCAAAAATCCTGACCATGTATGCAAGGGCGTTAAGTCTGTTACAGTTGACGGTAAGGCTATTGAGGGTAATGTTCTGCCTGTATTCGGTGACGGTAAAACTCACGAAGTTGAAGTTATTATGGGTTAATCTCTTTATTCCTTTCATAAATCAATTAAAGGCGGAAGAATTATTTCTTCCGCTTACTTTTTTGAAAAAAAGTAAGCAAAAAACTTTTATGCCGGACTTCATTAGTCTGAATCTCTTTTTAAAGACAAAGCAGCTTAAAAAAATACCAAACTACCTATACTAAAAATACTGCTGAAACTTTTTAATTGCTTAAAGTGAAACCAAAAATGTTAAAGGCTTAAAAATTCATATTGACAAAATCGTCTTAATAATATATACTAATTATAAATTTAACTTAAAAAGGAGACTGATTATGGATTCTGACGGGAGTCAAATTATTTGTATTATTTTACTTATTTTTTTAGTGGTAGTAAAATTTTTTTATGCGGTGTGCGAATATGCGGACATTGAGGTTAATGATTCAAAAATTAAATCACTTGCTGAAAAAGATAAAAAATTTCAAAGATTGTCAGAGCTTATCGGAAAACCGCTTAAAATGATAGTTTCATTTTCTATGGGAAAAACAGTACTTAATGTTTTTATTGTTATTTTGGCAGTTTTTCTTAGTTTTTACCGGACTGATAATGTTTCAACAAAGCTATGGTACTTAATTACGGTTTTGGTTATACTCGGTTCAACAGTACTAATTACCGCACTGACCGAAATTTTGCCTAAAAAATTAGTAAGCCGTAATCCGGAAAAGTTTGCGGCGGCAACCGTTCTTCCGGTAAAAATTTATATCGCTGTTCTTTCGCCGCTTAGCGCTTTGGCTTATGGTATTTCTGCCGTATTCTGCAAGCTGCTTTCTATTCCTGTTTCTTCGGAACGTGACGCAGTTACGGAAGAAGAAATCAGAATGATGGTTGACGCCGGAAACGAAACCGGAGTACTCGAAGAAAGCCAAAGGGAAATGATCAACAATATTTTTGAATTCGGCGATGCTGATATTTCGGATGTTATGACTCACAGAAAGGATATTTGTGCAATTGAAGTTAATTCGAAAATCGGAGATATTGTTTATCTGGCAATTAACGAGGGGTATTCCAGAATACCGGTCTATGAGGAAACCGTTGACAATATTATCGGCATAATCTATGTCAAGGATTTGCTTTGTCTTGTGGGATGCGAGCATTCTGAAGATTTTACTATCAGGCAATTTATGAGAAAAGCTATTTATTTGCCTGAAACGTGTATGTGCAGTGACGCTTTTGAAACTCTTACTAGAGATAAAGCTCAATGTGCTATCGTTGTTGATGAATATGGCGGTACGGCCGGACTTGTCAGTATGGAAGATATGCTTGAGGAGATAGTCGGGAATATTCAGGATGAATATGATGATGAAAAGGCTGAAATACTTAAAATTGATGAGGGTGTTTATATAATTTCAGGTGATACCAGTCCTGAGGATGTTGAGGAGGCTATTGGTATTGAATTGCCTGAAGAACATAATTATGATACTATGAGCGCTTTTATTGTGGATTTGCTTGGAAGAATACCTGAAGAAGATGAAGCACCGTCAGTTAATTACGGTAATGTTAAATTTACGGTTTTACTGACTGAGGATAATTGGATCTCTAAAATAAAAGCAGTTTACTTAGATGAAAAAATCAAAAAAGGCGAAGATTAAAAACTTCGCCTTTTTTTGATGGTTACTGTAAAAAGAAAGGATAAATTGTATAAAACTGCTATAAAAAGGGCGAATAAAGGGGAATAAACTATAAAAAAGGTAGAAAGGGTAAAAAGTAGTTGACAAAGAGGGGAATAGGTGATATAATAATAAAGCTGTCGAACGAGAGAGGTCAAGAACGGGAGCGAAAAGATTTTTTTGGCGAAGTACTTGACAAGA
>CATKAZ010000138.1 GCA_949745795.1 uncultured Oscillospiraceae bacterium
ATGTGACTGGCTTAGAAACAAGAAAACAGCCGAGGAGCGAAAAAAGTATTTCCGTTCGGATTCACGATGGGCATTATTTGAAAGCGGAGTAATTCAGAATGACAAGGACCTTGAAAGACTGTATAAGACAGTCGATACAAAATACGGTCCGAGAAAAGTATTTAAATCGTTGACTGAATTAAAAGAAGATGGTATAATAACAGTACCGGATAAAACGCTGAAACATTCGACTGTTGGGGATTTTACTAACCTGAAAAATCCTAAAAAACCACCAGGCGGTAAAAACGGCGGTAAGATGAAAGGCGGTGGACATTCTCAGGCTAATATTGATTTGCTTGAGTCTAAAGGTTATTCATATACAATTACTAAAACTTATGATAACGGTGTAAGAATTGGTAACGTGGAACTGCATTCAAGTAAAATTAAAAGTGAAAACAGTGGACAATCATGGTTTCCGGAAGATTGGGGTAATGATGACATATTAAAAGCTGGTACTTATGTTGCAAATACTGTTGAATCAAAGGAAATAAAAAGATTTGGTGAATATAACGGAATACGAATAGGATTTTATGTTGACGAAGACGGATATCCGACAACTGTATTCCCCGATGCTGATAAACAGCCGTAAAGGAGTTGAATTAAATGGTAGATAAAGAAAAATTTTATAAAACAATTAAACAAGAAGAGGAACTACATCCTAATTATCCTTGGATTGAAGATGAAGTTTGGATTCCAAGATTTAAAGCTTTGGGAGAAGACGAGGATGACATAATTGAATTTATGGATAATGCTGACGAATATGAACTTTGGGGTATATGGCCAGTGTATGAAGAATTGATGAGTAAATTTCCAAGCAAGAAAATGGATAAGGCTATTGATCGTTTTCTTGAGAATATTAATAAGATTAGAAAAGTAAAATTCAATAATGATTAAGCACTTTCAGTCTAACTGAAGGTGCTGTTTTTATGCCAAAAATATGATTAAAAACGCTTTTTAAGAGCGTTATTTTTATACCAAAATCAAAAGTAACCATAGTGCAGTCACGTACTGCCCCGAGCAAGGCGTAAAACTGCTTAAAAATTTAATGGAGGTGCAAAATGGGCGAGATAATGAAAACACGATGTATTTCAGATGCGCAGATACAGTTTGTGTCCCTGGTGGATAAGGCGGCGAATAAGAAGTCTTTCCTTATAGCCAAAGCCGAAGACGGTAAAGCATCCTTTTCCGCATACGGTAAAATCGTAAAGACGGATACCGACAGTCATTATGTGACAGGTATTGTCTACGAGCCTATGACAGAGGATTCACAGGGCGACTGTATGACTGAGGACGAAATACGCAAAGCGGCTCATTGGTTTGCAAAAAACGGAGACGGTATCGACATTCAGCACAACTTTGAAAAGTTTGAAAAAGCCGAAGTTGTAGAAAACTGGATAGCTAAAGCGGATTTTGAAATCGGTAAGGAAAAAATCAAAAAGGGCACTTGGCTGATGACAGTTGAAATCACAGACCCCGAAGTTTGGTCTGCTGTTGAAAAGGGAGAGCTTACCGGATTTTCAATGGGCGGTACGGGTGTTTACAGTGAGAACGATGTTGATTTGGACAGTCTCGGAAAATCGGAAGGTAAAAGTTTATTTAAGAAGCTTGCTAAAATGTTCGGTTTTGAGGTTGTGGAGAAGGGTGCATTTGCCGATAAGTATGCAGAAAGTAAAAAGCATTCGGACTTCCAAAATGCATTTTGGGATTTGCAAAGTATTCTTTACGGCTATGACTCGATAACCGGAAAATATAAGTATGAAACAGAACCCGAAAAGGTTAAAGAATGTCTTAAGGAATTTGCCGAAACGATTGAACAGGTTCTTGCGTCCGATACGATTCCGGTAATGAAAGCCGGAAAAACTCTCAGTGCCAAAAACATAGCAAGCCTAAAATCAATTTATGAAAGTATAGGAAAACTGCTGGAAGAAGCAGGAGAAACGGAGGAAAAGATGACAAAAGCAGAAGTAATGGATATCATAAAAAATGAAATTCAGAAAGCCGAAAGCGGAAACGGTACAGGCAGCGAACTTGATGAGAAAATCAAGAAGTTTATTGTTGATACGGTAAAAGAAGTTCTTTCGGAATCCAAAAAGAATAAATCGGTTACCAAGGAAGAAGTTGCCGAAATGGTTAAAAGCGCTATGAAACCGCTATACGAGGCAAGAGGGATCGTTACTAATCTCAACGGTGAGCATGAGCCTGTAGGCAAAAGCGACGATATCTTTGACGGTATGTTTGTATAAGGAGGATACGGAAATGCAATCAAATAGAAATATAATCGCCAAAGCGGCGGTAGATACTTCCGCACTGGGTAACGGCGGAAAAATGAATGCCGAACAGTCAAATCAGTTCATAACATTCATGAGGGATTATTCTTCATTCTTAAAGAAAGTAAACTTTATAAAAATGACCAAAACAACCAGAGACCTTGACAGTCTTGAGGTTAATAAACGAGCTCTTCGCCGTCAGGTTGAAAATGCCGATAATCCCGCAACAGGTACGGTAACTCAGAAGAGACGTTCCCTAAAAGCAGTGGGAGTTGTAATGCCTTATGACGTTTCGTTCCAGTACATGAAAGAAAATATTGAGGGTAAAAACGTTAATTCCACTCTTGCAAAGCTTTTTGCACAGAGGTTTGCTAACGATACCGTTGAGCTTGCTTTTTTGGGAGACGAATCCGACACAGATAATTTTATCAATATCAACGACGGCTGGATTAAAATCGCCAAAGAGGACGGCGACACCCACAAGTTTGATACAGAGGGCAGTGCCGACTACCTTAATACTGTTTTCCCCGGACTACTTGCGGCTATGCCTAATAAGTATTACAGTCTATATACGGAGGAAGACAAGTCAAAGATAAAGATTTTCTGTTCTCCAACAGTCAACAGAAAGTACAAGCAGCAGCTTCAGGCACGTAATACCGCTCTTGGCGACGCCCTTATCACAGGCGGCAAAAACGTAAGCTACGACGGCTTTGAAATTGTTCCCGTTGCATTTATCCCCGATGATATGCAGATAGTTACTCCTTACGAAAATCTTATTTATGGTATTTACGGTCAGAGCCTTGAAGTATATCATGATATTGTTCCCCGTAAAACAAGACATGAGTATACCCTGCTTGCGGATTTTGATATGGAAATAAATAATCCCGACGCGCTTGTAATCGGCGGTAATTTTACAGAATAGGACAGGAGGTTTTTAAAATGCCAAGAAAAAAGGTAGATGAAAATCATAAGATAACAGAACCGGATTTTGTTGAAGAACCTGACAGCAGTACGGAAGATACTGCCGTTTATGCTGAGGATATGTCTCTGATGGCCGTTGAAGATTGTACGGAGGATAAAGTTTCTGGGGAAAAGTCTGTTGCCGCTAATCCGGACGGTAAAGTAACGCTGCGTCTGACAAAGGGAGCAACCTTTACATCAGGAGGAAAAATATACAATAAAGGCGTACTTGAGCCTGTTCCTCCGGATATTGCAGATAAGCTAATGAAAACCGGATTTTTTGAAAGAATGTGATTCTATGGCAGTCAGACCGTGGGTAACTCCTCAGGAGGTTCGGGACTATACGGAAATTAAATCAGTTCAGGAAAGAAGCGATACACGCCTTGCCGTTGATATTTCAAGAGCAGAGCAATATGTAATTTCATACACCAACAATGATTTTTCCGATTATGAGGAAATACCGCAGAATGTAAAAACAGCCGTGATTCTCTTAGCCGAGACTTACGGCTATAATTCTGTCATTTCGGCACAGAACATAAAGTCGGAGACCTTTGACGATTACAGCTATACTGCTGAAAACAGTGCTGTGAAGTTCGACACTCTGGGTATTGAACCGCTTTTGGAGGAGTACATAAAGAAGAAAATTAAAGGCGGTGTTACAGTGAGACTAAGGAGGCTTTGAAATGTCTTTAGAAAATTTGCTTGACCATAAATGCGATATCTATCATCTGAATAAACCCAAAAGTACTGTAGGTTACGGTCTGCCTGATTCTGTTTCATTCAAATACAGAGATGTTCCCGATTTAAAAAATGTTATCTGTCATTTCGGAGTGGAATCTCTTGATTCGTCTATTGAACAGAAGAATCCGCAGAATGTATTGACGGAAAGAATAAAGCTTACGCTTCCGATGGGTACGGATATACGCATTAACGATAAGATTATCGATTGCA
>CATKAZ010000139.1 GCA_949745795.1 uncultured Oscillospiraceae bacterium
CTGTTAAGGTCTGGTGCCGGTGGTGGGACTCGAACCCACACACCCTTGCGGATAACAGATTTTGAGTCTGTCTCGTCTGCCAATTCCGACACACCGGCAAATCAATAAATTTATTATAACACATAAAAACATAAAAGTCAAGAGTTAAAAAAATAAAATTAAATAAATTTATAGAAGTACAATGAATTTATATTGAAAAAAATATACTAATATGCTACAATAAAGAAAATAAATATAAGAAAAGGTTGATTGATATGAAATATTTAGTTGTTCTTTGTGATGGTATGGCAGATTATCCTGTTAGTGAACTTGGAAACAAAACTCCTCTCGAAACAGCAATAACTCAAAATATGGATAAACTTGCTAAAAACTCAATAGTTGGTCTTATCAAGACAGTTGATGACGGTTTAAAACCCGGAAGTGATGTTGCTAACCTGTCTGTTCTTGGTTATGACCCTAATAAATGTTATACCGGACGTTCACCTTTGGAAGCCGGAAGTATAGGTATTGACATGAAAGACACTGATGTATCACTAAGGTGCAATTTGGTTACATTATCTAATGAAGAAAATTATGAAGATAAAACTATTTTGGATTATTGTGCAGATGATATTTCTACAGAGGAAGCTAATATTTTAGTTAAATTTCTAGCTGATAAACTCAACAATGATGAATTTAAATTTTACAGCGGAGTAAGTTACCGTCATTGTTTGATTTGGAATAATGGCACACTTGATATAGGTACATTAACTCCGCCTCACGACATTACCGGCAAACATATTAAAAATTATATACCATCTCATTCCAATGCTGATAAGCTTTATAGTTTAATGAAAAAATCTTACGAATTGCTTAAAGACCATCCGGTAAATCTAGCTCGAATTGAAAAAGGACTGCGTCCGGCAAATAGCATCTGGTTATGGGGTGAAGGAGTAAAAGCAAATCTTGTAAACTTTATGGAAAAATTTAACGTTAAAGCGTCTATGATTTCGGCTGTTGATTTATTGAAAGGAATAGGCAAATTTTCAGGTATGAATGTTGTTGAAGTTGAAGGTGCTACAGGTTATATTGATACAAATTTTGAAGGAAAAGCACAGGCAGCAATTAATGAATTTAAAAATGGTCAGGATTTCGTGTATATACACGTAGAAGCGCCTGACGAATGCGGTCACAGGCATGAAATAGAAAATAAACCTAAATCTATAGGCCTTATAGATCAGTATATATTAGGTCCAGTTACTGATTATCTAACAGAAACAGGGGAGAGGTTTAAAGTACTTGTAACTCCCGATCATGCAACACCGTTATCTCTTAAAACTCATACTAACGATCCTGTACCGTTTTTTATTTATGACAGTGAAAAATCATTTAACGGTGTAGAGCATTTTAATGAGAAAACTGCAAAAGCAACTGGAATTTTTATTGAAAAAGGTTATAAACTTATGGATGAATTTATAAGTAAATAATTATGTAAGTATTGAAGGAAATCAAATCGAAATAACCATTTAATGTAAATTTACATGCTTATATTTTTATTTCTTGACGAAAATCTACAAAAATGATATAATAAATTTATGATATGTATCGGAGGAACTTATTTTGAAAGTAACTTTAATTCAGCATACACCTGAACCGGAAAAATTAATCGCTGCCGCAGCGAAACTATGTTATTCTGACAGTGGCTGTGAAAACATAATGGACGATTTAGATAAAGAGAAGACTGTAAATTTTGTTAAAATGCTTTCTGATTTGGGACATGAAAGTCCTATTGAGCATATTTCATTTACTTTTGGTATTGAAGGTGTTTCACGTTCACTTTTAGCTCAAATTACAAGGCATCGAATAGCGTCTTTTTCTGTGCAGAGTCAAAGATACGTTAAAAAAAATAATTTTATTTATATTACGCCTCCCGTAATCAATGAAAGCGAAGAATTAAATCGTATTTATGAAAAATCTATGTTAGATTCATTTGAAAATTATAATAAAATTGCCGATTTACTTGCAGAAAAATATTATGATGAATTTATTAAAAGCAGCGTCAGTGAAAAACAGGCTCGTTCAAAGGCAGAAAAAAAAGCAATTGAAGATGCTCGCTTTGTTTTACCTAATGCATGTGAAACAAAAATGGTTGTTACTATGAACGCTAGAAGTTTACTTAATTTTTTTAGACTCAGATGCTGCAATCGTGCACAATGGGAAATTAAAGCTGTAGCAATAGAAATGTTTAAATTATGTTATAAAGCAGCACCGACAATTTTTTCTTCCGCCGGACCTTCCTGTTGTAATGGTTCATGTTCGGAAGGGAAAATGACCTGTGGAAAAATGAATGAAGTAAAAAAAGAATTTAAAAAAATTAAAGAAAGCTTAATAAATGAAAAAGAGTGTATTAATTGTTATTGACGGGTTAGATGGAAGCGGAAAATCTACCCAGCTTCAAATTGCTAATGAATATTTTAAAAAAAAGGGATATAATGTAAAAATTATAAGTTTTCCAAACTATGAAAGTGAATCATCAGCTTTAGTGAAAATGTATTTAAACGGTGAATTTTCTTCCGACCCAAATGAAATAAATGCATATGCTGCTTCTAGCTTTTATGCTGTTGACAGATATGCAAGTTATGCTAAGTATTGGAAAAATGATTATAATAATGGATGTATAATTCTTGCTGCAAGGTATGTAAGTTCTAACGCCCTGCATCAAATGTCAAAACTTGATCAAGACGAATGGGATGAATATTTAACTTGGCTGTATGATTATGAACATGATAAACTTGGTCTGCCCAAAGCAGATAAAGTTATTTTTTTAGATATGCCAGTTGAAGTATCTCAGAAACTATTATCCTTAAGATATAATGGCAATGAATCAAAAAAAGATATTCATGAATCACATACGAATTATCTTTTAAATTGTAGAAAAGCCGCTTTGTATGCAGCTAAAAAATTATCATGGAATGTGATAAATTGTTCTAAAGATGGCAATCCTTTATCTATAGAAGAAATATCTGATAAAGTTATAAGTGAAATAATAGAGGTAATCTAATGCTTGAATTTCGTGAAATAAGTATTAATGATAGAAGTTGGATTAATGAACTCTTAAAAAAATCTGATTTTATGGGTTGTGAATACAGCTTTGCCAATAATATGGCATGGCGCAGAATGAATGATTCTACCATTTCACGTCTTGATGATTTTTACATTGTAAAATCAGAAGATAAAGAAAATGTGTATTTTACTTTTCCTGCCGGATCGGGTAATTATCATGAATTATTTCGTATGCTGTTAGAATATTCCGATTATCACAAAAAAAGAATGGTAATTACAGGTGTTACAAATTACGGACTGAACATAATACATGATATATTTGGTAAAACATTAAATGAAAAAAAAATAGAATCTAATTATGACTATATATATCTTTCTGAAGACTTAATTCATCTTAAAGGAAAAAAATTTCATAAAAAAAGAAACCATCTTGCAAAAATAAACAATTATAATTGGGAATTTCATCCTATGACAAATAATTATTTTGACGAGTGTATCGCATTTAGTGCCGTTAATTATAATAATAAAAATGGATATGATAACAATTCTAGTGTTGCCGAACAATTTGCAATACACACTTATTTCACTTATTTTGAAGAAATGAAGCTTAATGGCGGAGTAATTACCATTGACGGAAAAGTTAAAGCATTTACAATCGGTGAACAGTTAAATAGTAATACATTATGTGTGCATATTGAAAAAGCAGATCCAGATATAAACGGCTTATATCCTGCTATAAATAATGAATTTGTTAAATATGCTGCAAACGGTTTAAAATATGTTAACAGAGAAGAAGATTTGGGAATAGAAGGATTAAGACAGGCTAAACGTTCTTATAATCCTATATTTATGATTGAAAAATATAATATTTATGTTTAATATTTAGAACAACAGAATGGAGAATTTAAAATGATTTATGTATTTCTTGCAAACGGATTTGAAGAAACAGAAGCTTTAACGCCGGTTGATATGCTTAGGAGATGTGAACTTGAGGTTGTAACAGTCGGTGTTGGCGGACAAGTTATAAAAGGATCTCATGGAATATCGGTTATTACAGATATAACCGATAGTGATATATCTCTTGATGATAATCTTCAAATGATTATACTACCCGGAGGTATGCCCGGTACTCTAAATCTCGAAGCATCTAAACAAGTACAAAAGGCAATTGATTATTGTATGAAATATGATAAATATATAGCAGCAATATGTGCAGCACCATCAATTCTTGGACACAAAAATATTCTTATAGATAAAAAAGCTACATGTTATATGGGTTTTGAAACTCAGTTGAATGGTGCGGTTATTTTAAATGAAAAAGTATGTACTGATGATAAAATTATTACGTCAAGAGGCGCAGGAACAGCTTTAGAATTTTCCTTTGAAATAATAAAGCATTTAATTTCTGAAGAAAAAAGCAATATCTTGAAAGAGGCAATTATGTACTGATGATAGACAATATAAAAAATCAATTACGTATAAAACACAAGAATTTACGAAAGGCAATACCTAAATCTTTAAAAAAACAGTATGATAAACAAATTTTTAATAATTTATTAAATTGTTCGTGTTTTACAAACGCAGATACAGTACTTACATATATATCAACAGATATAGAAGTTGATACACACAGCATAATCCGGTATTGTTTAATAAACAATATAAAAATTGCTGTACCCAAATGCGTAAATAATCATAATATAAATTTTTATTACTATAATAATTTAACCAAATTAAAAAAATCTAATTACGGCATTTATGAACCTTATGGACTTGAAAATGATCTCGTAACTTTTTCTGATAACACTGTTTGTATTGTTCCCGGACTATCTTTTGACTTGAATGGGTATCGTTTAGGATATGGGGGAGGATACTATGATCGATTTTTAAGTAAATATGATAATTTGATAACAATAGGGTTATGCTATCAAGATAATATATCAGAAACACTTATTATAAATAAATTTGATAAGTGTGTCGATTATATTGTTACTGAAAACTCTTTGGAGGTATGTAATGGACAAAAATAAAAACAATTATGATAGAAACAGAATGTTGGAAGATATTCTTAACCAAACAAACCAAAAACAAAACAATTTAAATAAAAAAAATACAACTGAACATCATATTTCAGAAAACATAAAACAAAATACTAATAATGAAATCCAATATGATAAATATAAAGAGTACTCAAAGAACATAGATAAAACAATGCATTTAGATAATAATATGCGGACACAATATACAGATAAAAATTACGAAGAAAAAAAAACACAAACATCCACATTGAATCATTCTCCAATAATAAACAAAACTAAAAGAAAAAAAAGATCCGCTCGACTTCCAATGGTGCTAATATTAACGACTCTTATTTTTACTGTAGCTATATGCCTTTCAGTACTAATTATTGCCGTAGGCAGAGATATGCTTGCTATTGGTAAGGATGATTCACTTAAAATGGTTACTATAACAGAAGGAGCTGACGCCAAAACAGTAGCAAAGATTCTGGAGGATGAAGAAATAATTAAAATACCTAAGGCATTTGAAATTATTGCGAAACTAAGCGGTGCAGATACAGATTTTATTCCCGGTGAA
Organism: uncultured Oscillospiraceae bacterium; assembly: GCA_949745795.1. GTDB lineage: Bacteria > Bacillota > Clostridia > Oscillospirales > Ruminococcaceae > Porcipelethomonas. The sequence goes on from CATKAZ010000139.1 coordinate 5,638, forward strand.
TACGAATTAAGTCCTAGTGATGCTTATGAAACGATAATAACAAAGCTTACTACTGATATCTCAGAATATAAAGAAACAGTTAATATCACATTCGTTGAAGGAATAAGCATATTTGAAGCTGCACAGAAACTGGAAGAAGAGGGAGTATGTAATGCTGAAAGATTCATTTATTATTTTAATGCCGGGGGATATGGATTCGACTTTGAAAGTAAACTTCCATCATCATCTGCATCAAAATTTTACAGAATGGAAGGATATTTGTTTCCTGATACCTATACATTTTATGTAGATTCTGATCCGGAATCAGTATGTATGAAAATATATCAAAATTTCGATAATAAAATGACCGAAGCATATTATAGTCAGATGAACAAACTTGGAATGACTTTAGATGAAGTTATTACTCTTGCTTCAATAGTTCAAGCAGAAGCATCTTCAAATGAATCAATGAAGATGGTAGCATCAGTATTTGAAAATCGATTGAAAGATCCGGATAATTTCCCAAAACTTGAGTCAGATCCAACTACATATTATGTAGATGAGATAATAAAACCAAATATTGAAATTCCATCAGATTCTATATTTGAAGCTTATGATACATACCAAGGAAACGGACTTCCTCCCGGAGCTATAGGTAATCCCGGACTAGATGCTATAGAGGCTGTTTTATATCCAGCTGATACTGACTATTATTTCTTCTATGCCAATATTGATACTAAAGAAATTTATTATGCAAAAACTAACGAAGAACATGAAGAAAATAAAAGAATTGTACAAGAAGAACAACAAGAAGCAAATAGTGATGAGGATGAATAAATTGAATATATATGAAAATTTAGAAGTACTTTCTCCAGCCGGAGATATGGAACGTTTTGAGGCTGCTTTAGATTATGGAGCAGATGCTATATATTTAGGTGCAAAAAATTTTGGTATGAGAGCGTCACCGAATAATTTCACTTTTGAACAATTAAAAAATACAGTTGATACTGCCCATAAAAAAGGAGTTAAAATTTATCTAACGTGCAATACCTTACCAAGAAATAATGAAATCCCCGAATTTGAAGAATTTATAAAAAATGTTCAAGAATGTAAAGTAGATGCAGTTATCGTAGCAGATTTAGGATTAATGTCACTTATAAAAAAATATACTCCGGACATGGAAATTCATATGTCTACTCAAACCGGTATAGTAAATTATGTTACTGCAAATGAATTGTATAATATGGGAGCTAAGCGTATAGTCCTTGCTAGAGAATTGTCATTAGATGAAATTGCTGAAATCAGAGCAAAATCACCGTCAGACATGGAAATAGAAGTATTTGTACATGGCGCTATGTGCGTTTCGTTTTCAGGAAGATGTCTGCTATCCAGTTACCTTGTAAATAGAGATGCCAATAGGGGAGAATGCGCTCAACCATGCCGATGGGGTTATCATCTTATGGAAGAAAAAAGGGAAGGACAGTATTTTCCACTATTTGAAGATGATAAGGGTACGTATATCTTAAATTCTAAAGATTTATGCATGATTGATAATATAAATAAACTTGCTGAGGCCGGTGTTACCAGTCTTAAAATTGAAGGACGTGCGAAGTCAGCTTATTATGTAGCCGTTATAACCAATGCTTACAGAATGGCTGTAGATTGGCATAAAAAGCATTTTAATGAACCACTTCCTGATTGGATCTCAGATGAAGTATTTAAGGTTAGTCATAGAAAGTATTGTACAGGTTTCTTTTTTGGTCATCCCAACGATTGTCAGTTTTATGAAAACGGAGGATATATAAGAAATTATGACGTAGTGGCTGTTATTGAAAAATGTGATAATGACTTAGTTTATGCAACACAACGCAATAGATTTTTTGTAGGTGATACACTTGAAATTATTTCACCTGGATGTAAACCGGTAACTGTAACACCTGATAAAATCTTTAATGAAGCAAATGAAGAAATTACATCCGTTAATCATGCCATGATGAAATTTTATTTTAGATGTGATAAAATTTTTCCCAAAAATTCAATTATTAGAAAAAAAATTAATTAAAACCTATGGAGTACAAAATATTTTGTACTCCAATTTATGTGACTATTTAAAAAAACTTGGTAATTATTTCACTTGACTTTTTCCAATTCTGTGATATAATACTATATATAGTGTTTTAGCTTGTAATTAAGCACAATATATTGTGCTTTTTAATAGGAGGGCGTAAATGAAGATAATCAAAAGAAGCGGTACTGAAGTGGGATTTAATATAGATAAAATTATAGCCGCTGTAAGAAAAGCTAATAAAGAAGTTGCAGAAAGCGAAAGACTTACAGATCAAAAGATTGATGAAATTTCAAAAAATGTAGAACAAATATGTTTGAATATGAACAGAACACTTAATGTAGAAGAAATTCAAGATCTTGTAGAAAATCAAATTATGAATTGTAAGTCCTTTGAAGTAGCGAGGAAATATATTACATATAGATATAAACGCTATCTAGTAAGAAAATCCAATTCTACAGACAAACAGATATTAAGCCTAATTGAATGTAATAATGAAGAAGTCAAACAGGAAAATTCTAATAAAAATCCGGTCATTAATAGTGTACAAAGAGACTATATGGCTGGAGAGGTCAGTAAGGACATAACAAAACGCTTTCTTTTGCCTGAAGATATAGTAAAAGCACATGAAGAGGGAATTATACATTTTCATGATTCTGATTATTTCGCTCAGCATATGCATAATTGTTGTCTGGTAAATTTGGAGGACATGCTTCAAAACGGAACAGTTATAAGTGAAGTGATGATTGAAAAACCTAAAAGCTTTTCTACTGCATGTAATGTAGCAACTCAATGTATTGCACAGATTGCCAGTTCACAGTATGGCGGACAAAGTATAACACTATCTCATCTTGCTCCTTTTGTTAATATAAGCCGTCAGAAACTTCGTAAAATTGTTCTAGAAGAATTTAAAACTGCCGGTTTATCTCTCGATGAAGAAAAAATAAATGAAGTAGCGGAAATGCGTGTTAAAGAAGAAATTAAACGCGGAGTTCAAATGATTCAATATCAGGTAATTACATTAATGACAACAAATGGTCAAGCTCCTTTCGTTACTATATTTATGTATCTTGATGAAGTTAAAGAAGGACGATTAAGAGATGATTTAGCACTTGTCATTACAGAAATGTTAAAGCAACGAATACTAGGAGTTAAAAATGAAAAGGGTGTTTATGTTACTCCTGCTTTTCCAAAACTTATTTACGTTCTTGAAGAAGACAATATTAAAGAAGGTTCAAAATATTGGGAAATAACAAAGTTAGCAGCTGAATGTACTGCTAAAAGAATGGTGCCTGATTATATTTCTGAAAAGAAAATGCTTGAATATAAGATTGATAGAAATGGAAATGGACACTGTTATCCATGTATGGGCTGCCGTAGCTTTCTTACACCCTATATAGATGGAAATGGAAATCCAAAATATTACGGCAGATTTAATCAAGGTGTCGTTACAATTAATTTGGTTGATGTGGCATGCTCCTCTAAAAAAGATATGAATAAGTTCTGGGAGATCTTTAATGAACGCTTAGAATTGTGCAGAAGAGCTTTAATGTGCCGTCACGAAAGATTATTAAATACTCCGTCAGATGTAGCGCCAATTTTGTGGCAATATGGAGCACTTGCAAGACTGCATAAAGGTGAAACCATTAATAAATTACTATTTAATGGATATTCGACTATATCTCTCGGATATGCGGGCTTGTGTGAATGTACAAAGTACATGACAGGTAAATCACATACAGAAAATGAAGGTACACAATTCGCTTTAAAAGTAATGCAGCATCTTAATGACACATGTAAAAAATGGGCAAAAGAAACGAATATTGATTTTAGTATATATGGAACACCCCTAGAATCAACAACATATAAATTTGCTAAATGCTTGCAAAAGCGTTTTGGATTAATTAAAGATATTACAGATAGAAATTATATCACAAATAGTTATCATGTTCATGTCACAGAAGAAATTGACGCCTTTAGCAAGTTAACATTTGAATCACAATTTCAAAGGCTCTCACCAGGAGGAGCAGTAAGTTATGTTGAAGTTCCAAATATGCAAAATAATATAGAAGCTGTTTTGGCAGTTATGAAACATATTTATGAAAATATTATGTATGCAGAATTAAATACCAAAAGTGATTATTGCTGTGAATGTAGTTATGAAGGTGAAATTCAAATTGTATCAGATAAGGACGGAAAATTAATTTGGCAATGTCCTAATTGTAACAATACAAATCAAGATAAAATGAATGTTGCAAGAAGAACATGCGGTTATATCGGAACACAATTTTGGAATCAAGGACGTACACAGGAAATAAAAGAAAGAGTTTTACATCTTTAACTAATAGGGAAGTGGTCTGATGAATTATGGCTCAATAAAAAAATGTGATATTGCAAATGGTTTAGGTGTGAGGGTTTCTTTATTTGTGTCTGGCTGTACACATCATTGTCAGGGATGTTTTAATCCGGAAACATGGGATTTTAATTATGGTAAAAAATATACATTCGAAACTCAAAAAGAAATTATTGAAGCATTAAAAAAAGACTATATATCCGGTTTAACTCTTATAGGCGGAGAACCATTTGAATTATCAAATCAGGAAGTATTAGTCGATTTGGTTAGAAAGGTTAAAGCAACACTTCCAAATAAAAATATATGGTGTTATACAGGTTATAATTATGAAA
>CATKAZ010000140.1 GCA_949745795.1 uncultured Oscillospiraceae bacterium
ACTTCCTTTCCCTTTTTCGGCTTTTTGCCGGAATCTTTTTACAGGCTCTTTTCTGCCTGTATTAATTCAGACATTTTACATCACTCCTTTCAGCGGACACAAGTTCACTTTTATGAATTTTTTTGCCCGGTCTGTAAGAATTACACGTTGGTTTGATAATATAACTAAAATGCTCTGTAGGCAGCTTCACCGTACAAGGGGCTGACAGCTGCTGTAAAGCCTTTGACATTCCGGCATATAACTTCCCGATAAATCAGCTTAACGTCTCTTAAATTTCATTTTTGCCGGCGGTTTGCTGATGTTCGGTACGAAAATCTTATGCTGTTAAATTGATCCGAAAACGCTGACGCATTCATACAGCCATTCTAAGGGCTCTCTGAGGCGTTTTAAATTTTAGGGTATAATTTCATAAGATTTTTACCGAAAAGGCATTACAGAGCATTCTCGTGCCGTTTTTGAGGATTCTGAAAGCAAAATTAAATTTTCAGGTAATTTTTATTGTTATTTTGGTAAATTATCCGATTTACAAAAAGTTATTAACCAGTGATTTGTAATCTATCAAGTCACTGTCGGTTATTTCTGCCGGACGTTCCCTTGCTTTGGCGGTGAAGTATGCTCCCATAGTTGCAGGAGCATTGTACAGGGCGGTGAGCAGATAGCTTTTTATATTCCTGGGTTTCCTGCTTTGAGCTGATATGCATTCAAGCACATAGGCTATATGCTCGTTCGTCAGCTGAGCAAACCGAGCTTTTATCTCTGCAAGGGGCTTGTCCTCTTTGGCAATACGCATTGTCTCGGCGCATGAAGCTTCTGTGTCAGCAAGTATCCCGACAATTGAGTCTATCATGCTTTTATCCTGTTCATATTCCTCTGTCAGCTTCGGATAATTAACCTGCTTTTTTATTTTTTCTGCAATCTCTTGTTTATCAATCTTATCAATCGAATCCATTTCTTCGCATCTATATGTATCTTGATTGATAGATATATTATTATAATATTTATTATTTATAATATTATTTTGCGTGGGCTTTACCGTCGACGGTGATACCGATGACGGTAAATCCGTTGTCGGATTTCCCGACAACGGTGAAATCTTTGTAATATCAGGGATTGAAGATTCAGATGGCTGAGATTTTTTTCTTTCTGACAAGAAATCATTTATAAATTCATCGGACATTGGTTCGTCGTTTATAATATAATCATTATTGCTGAATTTTCCGCTGGCATTGTGATTTTGTATTCTTACAAGGTATCTATGCTCTTCAAGTTCCTTTATCTCTTTTCTGATTTTGTCTTTTCCTTCAACGCTTATTTTATCATTTGCAAGACCTGATATAGTGAAGTTCCATGTATCCGGAAGGGACATCATAAGTGCAATTAAACCTTTGGCAGCATGAGTTATTGTATTATCTTTAATACACACATTACTCAGCATTGTGAAATTTTTTTGCGGTTTTAATAATCTTGACATACTTACCTCCTTTTTGTATTTGAAAAGAGTTCAAAATTTATAAGTTTAAGCTTATTAACGGCATAAATTTTGGGATTATTGTTAGGATGTATCAAAAAACCTGTGTCAATTAATTCATTTAGAATTAATTGAACATCTTCTGATGAATCAACATTGTTGAATTTTAATATTTCATCAAATGTTTTGTAATCCCATTCAGGGACATTTGTCATTGAAAGAAATAATCCGATAGCACCATTTGTAAGCATTACTTTTTCAGTGTAGTCAGAAAAAGATTCGTTTTTTACCTTTGTTTTCATAATTTAAATTCCTTTCTTAAAAAATTAACAAAATATACACAAATTTGGGAAAGGTTAATGATATAATCATTAACATAATGAACAAGCGACATTGTTCGACAATATTTGACAGTAACGATTAGGGGGCAATATATTTGTTTTTAATAAAATCTATGGATTCAGCTGAATTAGCTGAATTATTTTTAATGAATTTTTCAAAAAGTATATATCCTGACATTTTGAAATTTTACAAAGCTTATGATGTGCGGAAAAATTTAAAATGGGAACGATATAAAAGAAATGTAAAAAATACAGAAAGGCAGGAATTAAGAAAATGAATGCAGTTATCTATGCACGTTATTCGTGTGATCATCAGCGTGAAGAAAGTATTGAGGGACAGCTCCGTGAATGCAGGGAGTTTGCATTAAAACATAACTTGTGTGTTATTAGGGAATACATAGACAGAGCTTATTCAGCTAAAACGGATAACCGTCCGGAATTTCAGAAGATGATACAGGAGAGCCATTTAAAAGAATTTAGCACAATAATAGTTTGGAAGCTTGACAGATTTGCAAGAAACCGTTATGACAGTTTACGTTACAAAATGATTTTGAAAAAGAACATGGTTGATGTAATTTCTGCAACAGAAATGATATCTAAGGGTGCTGACGGAATTTTAGTGGAATCCTTACTTGAAGGCTTTGCAGAATATTTTTCTGCCGAGCTTTCAGAAAAAGTAATACGTGGAATGACTGAGAATGTTTTTAATCATAAATTTAATGGAGGAAAGCTTCCGGTAGGATATTACATTGATGAAAACCAACAATATCAAATTGATGTAAAAACAGCGCCGTATGTAAAGGACGCGTTTGTTATGTACGCTTCAAATTTTTCAATGAAAGAAATTGCAGAGTACTTGCGGAACAAGGGTGTACGCACAAGTAATAATGAACCAATTAGCCTTCGTAGTATGTCAAATATGTTGAGAAACCGTAAATACATAGGTGAGTATAAATATAGGGATATAGTTATACCTGATGGTATACCTCAGATAGTTCCGATAAAGCTTTTTGATGATGTTCAAAAAAAGCTTGAAATGAAGCGACGAAATTCCAATCCGGATATGAAACAAAGATACATTCTTTCTTCAAAGCTTCGCTGCGGAAAATGTAATTCACCCATGTGCGGAGAATCAGGTACAAGCAAAACCGGAAAAGTTTATCATTACTATAAATGCTCATCTGTCAAAAGGCATTCGGGCTGTAATATGAAAAGTATCCGACAGGAAGAAATGGAAAATGCTGTTTTAAAATGCATAGTCCAAAATTATCTTACCGAAGAAAATATTAATATCATTGTTAAACAGATTATGAAAATTAACAAAAAAGAAAACGCAGGTATATTGCTTTTAAAAAAACAATATACCTGCGTTAAAAGAAACATACGGAATATAGTTGACGCTATCGCAGATGGTTTTTATAACGATTCAGTGAAAGAAAAATTACTGAAATTGGAAAAGGAAAAAGCTGAACTCGAAATGCAGATTGAAATCGAAAAAGAAAAAGTATCTAAGCTGACTTTAACTGAAGATCAGATCAGATTCTGGCTTTCCAATATTTTAACTTTAATTTCCGATAGCAATAAATCCATTTTGGTGGATACCTTTGTAGATGAAATTATTTATTTTGATGACGAGAATGACTAATTTGTTCGAGTGTACGGAAATTAGGTGCACCAAA
>CATKAZ010000141.1 GCA_949745795.1 uncultured Oscillospiraceae bacterium
ACCAGGCTCCTGGTAATTACACACGGTTCTCAAGGAGACCAGATACTCGATGCTTTACACACTTGTTTAACCCACAGGTAGGAGGAAGCCCCATTTTACCGCTAGAGAACCAAAATACTCAGAGAAATTATATGACTCTCAAGGTCAAAGTTGAGAGAGGTGGTTGAACCTCTAAATCAGATTTTTTAAAAAAGCGGACTTTTTTTTCAAAAAAGTAAGGAATGGTTGTATACATTGAATAAAAAGGTATAAAATAATAATCGGAGGATAAGTTTATGATTATTGTTTTTATTCGTGCGATCATTTTATACATTATAGTAATATTTTCTGTAAGACTAATGGGTAAACGTCAGATAGGGGAGCTGCAGCCGTCTGAACTTGTTATAACCATTTTAGTATCAAATATTGCGACGCTTCCGCTGGAAGACCTTAATATACCGCTTACAATGGGAATTCTGCCGATACTGTCACTTGTCTGCTTTGAAGTTTTGATGTCATGGCTGACTTTGAAATCTATTAAGCTCAGGCACGTTGTATCAGGAACGCCGAAAATAATAATAAGAAACGGAATACTTGATCAAAGCGTATTGAAAGAACTGCGGTATTCTGTAGACGACCTGATGACCGCTCTGAGAAACAACAACGTTTTTAACATAAGCGATGTGCAGTTTGCCGTAGTGGAAACAAACGGCAGTGTTTCGGTTTACGAAAAACAGCCCCAGAGGAAAGTTGTCAATAAAGATATGGCGATTCAGGGACAGTCTGTTGATCCGCCGGTAATCATTATTTCAGACGGTAAAATTATTAAGCAGGGTCTTGAGGACGCCGGACTTCAAAAACAATGGATTACAGACCTGCTTGACAGAAAGCATCTTACTGAGGAAGACATTTTTCTTCTTACCGCCGATTGTAACGGTGAATATACTATGATAAAAAAGGGAGGTTCAAATGGTAAGAATTAAAATAAGCCTGGGTATAGTGGCTGCAATAATTGTATTAAGCGTATTTGGGATATTTCTTCTTGATCATAAGACAGATCGTATTATAGAACTTCTTGATGAAACACGCAGTTATTCTGATGAGGATAACAATGAAAAAGCCATTGAATCAGTGGAAAAGCTTATGAATGAATGGGAAAAATATCATACCTATGCAAGTATTTTTGTCAGAAATGATAAAATTACAAATGTAGAAACTTCTATGTCCAGACTTAAACCCCTAATTGAAAAGGATAATGACGAGCTTAATGCGGAATTTGAAAATGCAAGGTCTTGTCTGGAATGGATAATTGAAAGCGAAATTCCTAAATGGTCTAATATAATGTAAAAAGGAAGGCGTAACAGCCTTCCTTTACTTTTATACGTTAAATCTGAACAGAACAATGTCACCGTCCTGCATGACATATTCTTTGCCCTCAAGGCGGACAAGTCCCTTTTCTTTTGCCGCCGCCATAGTACCGCATTCCATAAGATCGTCAAAGCTGACAACCTCTGCTCTGATAAAGCCTTTTTCAAAGTCCGTATGGATCTTACCCGCTGCTTGAGGAGCTTTTGTGCCTTTTTTGATAGTCCATGCTCTTACTTCGGGCTGTCCGGCTGTAAGATATGATATTAATCCCAGAAGGGAATAGCCTTCCCTGATAATTCTGTTAAGTCCGGATTCTTTTAGTCCCATTTCTCCTAGAAACATTTCCTTGTCTTCAGGTTCCATGTCGGATATTTCAGCTTCGATCTGCGCACAAATAGGCAGTACGGCGGAATGCTCCTCTTCCGCAATTTTCTTGACCGTATTGTAATGCTCGTTGGTTTCAATGTTATTTATAAAATCGTCCTCACATAAATTTGCGGCGTAGATTACAGGTTTTCCTGACAGCAGGGGAGTAGATTTGATTACTTCTCTTTCATCGTCTGTATAGTCGAAACCTCTTGCGGATTTTCCTGCTTCAAGATGACTTTTCAGTCTTTCGAGGAATTCTATTTCCGTAAGGTACTTTTTATCGCCCTTTGCAAGTTTTTTGGTTCTGTCGATACGTCTGTCGATCATTTCTATATCGGAGAAAATCAATTCAAGATTGATGGTTTCAATATCTCTTGCCGGATTGATTTCGCCGTCCACATGAATAATATCAATGTCTTCAAAGCAGCGTACAACGTGAACGATAGCGTCCACCTCACGGATATCTCCCAAAAACTTGTTGCCTAAGCCTTCGCCTTTGGAAGCGCCTTTTACAAGGCCGGCAATGTCTACAAATTCCAAAGTTGCAGGTGTGAATTTTTCGGGATTGTACATTTCTGCAAGCTTGTCCAGTCTTTCATCAGGCACTGATACTATGCCTATATTTTTTTCGATAGTACAGAAAGGATAATTTGCCGATTCTGCTCCGGCGTTTGTGAGTGCATTGAAAAGTGTACTTTTTCCCACATTTGGGAGTCCAACCATTCCTAATTTCATTTTTTTACCTCTTTTTTATTTATGAAAATTTTATTAATGTTTCCAGTGTTTCTGATATATCACTGTTATTTTGATTAAAGTCAGTCAGGCATACCATAATTCCGGTGTCTTTATCAGGACAGTTTATAAACAGCATAGTTTGACGTAGATCAAGATCTTCCGTATCCTCTCCACCGACATTATAAATATATTTAAAAGCGTCATATTTTCCGACTTTAACCGACTCAAACGAAAGGGATTCTATTTTGGTGTATGTACCGCTTAACAGTGCTTCAAAATCCTTTTGAGTATATTTAAGAAATTTTTCATTGTCATCGGATTCATTGGAAATTGTAATAAGCAGATTGCTTACATCTTTCTCTTTTGATGAAGAAAACATTGCACGGTCTTCTGCAACAAGATGAGGAGTATCTGATTCTCCCTCAGTTATTGTCCAGTCATCAGGTGCGTCAAATGTCATTCCCTCACACATTTTAAATGTATAAGGTTCGCCGGCATGTTCATCAGCGGTTTGAGAATTTTGTTCCGCTTTAGTCATTGTAATTGATTCTATGGATTTTTTATATTCTTCGGTTAATGAATCGGTAAAGTCGGTATATGTAAATGTATAGCAGTAATCAGCGTCTTTTTCAGCTCTGTTGACTATAATTTGAATCTGGTTGAAAGTATCACCGTCAGGAGCTTCAGCGCTGGTCTCTATATGAATAGTATCAAAACCTTCAATTTGGGTGCGTTCATATTTATTTACTTTAAAGTTTGTAAAAACGCCGAGCGCTTCGCATTGTTCCTGAAAAACTTCCTTAGTATAACCATCAAAGGTATCTTTGTCCTTACCCTGTTCAACTACAACATTTAAATTATCCTTTGAAGTACTGCTGTTGATCATAATATAATCAACATCTGATTCAATTTTTGTATCCTTTATTTTTTCACTGTTTATTGAATCAAGACCCTTTGGAAGAATAAGACTGTAACCATATGTATTGCTAAGTGTAATTCCATCGGATATCGGTTCGGTAGGTGCTTGTGTTGTTTCCTCAGTTATATCGGCAGTTTCGATTATTTCAGCTGCCGATGATTCTGATACGGAGGATTTTTCATTATCAGTACAGCCGGCAGTTATTACAAGCAATGATGCTGCTAAAAGTAATGAAGTTAACTTTTTCATGTTTTCTCCTTAATCATAAATATCACTGTATTTTATCAGTGCATATTCCATTATGTTATTTTTTAGTAGTTGCTTTTTTGATTATTCTATTTATTATACCACTTAATATGCATTTAAGTCAACTGCATAAGGAGCATAATGTTAACAATCTGTACAATATTTATACATTTTTTATGTATAGAAGTTAAAATTTTTTTATGGTAAAATTTTATAAAGGAGGGAGATTATGATTACAACAATAAGTGCTAAATTAGCATCATATTTATGCAGAAAAAATATAATTGATGCAAACAGAAAAGAAATATATCAATATGGATATGAAGTGCTGATTTCAGGGTTAACAGGATTTGCTATAGTTATGATTATGGGTGCTGTTATGAAATGTTTTCTGGAATCTATTATGTTTTTAGCTGTTTTTGTTCCAATAAGACAGCTGACGGGCGGTTATCATGCTGATTCTTATTTGAAATGCAATATTGTGTTTACAGTGATTTTTCTTATTGTAATGCTAGTTACAGAAGCAATGCTGTCTACAATACTATTTATCTACATATTTATTCTGTCGGGAATATTTATTATAGCAGTATATGAATTTGCTCCAATGGAAAATCCCAATAAGCCTCTTGATGAAGGACAGAAATTACTTAACAGAAAAACAGCGCTTGCTGTTTCGGTTATAATTTCCGTTACATCGTTTATTGTGTATTTTATGAATAAAAGAATCGCTGTTCTTATGGCAATGACTTTATTTGCAATTGCATTTCTTATGTTTTGGGAAAAATATAAAGTTACTCATACAGAAAATTAATAATCGAAAACCTGTCAATTATAACTTGACAGGTTTTAATTTTATTATAAGAACAAGGTACAGTATAATTATACTGTACCTTTTATTGATAAAACTAAATTTACATTTACATTTGAACGATATTGTCAATAGCTTGTAATTCTTCTTTTGAAAAATCCGTTTTAAAAGCAGCCTGAAGATTTTCTGTAATCTGTTCCGGCCGGCTTGCACCGATAAGAACCGTAGTTATTTTATCGTCACGCAAAGCCCATGACAAAGCCATTTGGGATAATTTCTGACCTCTGTTTGAAGCGATGTCATTAAGTTTTTTGAGCTTGTTTATTGTATTTTCATCAGGTTGATTTTTCATCCAAGGACGATTTGATTTACCGAGTGTATTTTTTAGGTATTTATCTGTAAGAAGACCTTGTGCCAAAGGTGAAAATACCGCAAGACCGATACCGTTTTCAAAAGCATAATTTTTAAGTCCGTCATTTTCAATCCATCTGTTGAGTATGGAATATGAAGGCTGATTAATAATAAACGGAGTTCTCAGTTCGTCAAAAATTTTCTTTATTCGGGCAGTTTGTTCGGCATTATAATTGGATATCCCTACATATAAAGATTTTCCTTGTTTTACTGCATTATCCAGTGCAAGAGCAACTTCCTCAAGAGGTGTTTCAGGATCGTAAATATGATGATAGAAAATATCTACATAATCAAGTTCCATTCTCTTAAGAGATTGGTCAAGTGACGCTGTAAGGTACTTTCTTGAACCGTGTTTTGCACCGTAAGGTCCGGGCCACATATCATAGCCTGCCTTTGTGGAAATACAAATTTCATCACGATAATATCCCAAACCTCTTTTAAGGATTTTACCGAAGTTTTCTTCAGATGAACCATTATATGGATTGCCATAGTTGTTTGCAAGATCAAAATGTATAATTCCGTTATTAAAAGCAGTACGGCACATATTTTCCATATTTTCTAAATTGTCGGCATGGCTGAAATTCTGCCACATACCAAGAGATATAGGAGGCAGTTTTAATCCCCATTTTCCCACACGCCTGTATGGCATACTATCATATCTATTTTCATCTGCAATATACATATGTTCTATCCTTTCTTTTTTAATAATCGGTCTTTTTATTTTATTAAATATTAACATTATTTATTCTCTTTGTCAAGTTAACAAAATTCTAAATAAAACATATTATAATAGTGTATGGCATAGCTGTACAAAATATGCAAAAGGAGGAAATAAATTTGGATTTCAGTATGTTTGATAATATGCGTTTTGAACCGGAAATGCGGCAGAATGTTCAAAATAATATGCCGAATCCGGTATCCAGATCTAGATTTCCGGAACATACGCCTCTTGCTATGGCTTATGTTCCGCTTCAACAGTGGGGTCAGACTTATGATGAGGAAAAAGCTTTTGAAAGAGGTACTATTTTTCCTGAACTGGACTTACCTTTGGCTCCTGAGGAGGGATGTTTATGAATTCTAAAGATAAACTATTCAGAGTGATTCAAATGTATGGATTTGCACTTGATGAAATTCGTATCTATCTTGATACTCATCCTAACTGTCAGGACGGATTGGCTTACTATCATAAATATAATGATTTAAGAAAAGCAGCAGTGGAAGAGTATAATAAGCTTTACGGTCCTCTTACTACAGAACAGGTTCAAAGTCATAAAAAGTGGACTTGGGTTCAGGAACCTTGGCCATGGGAAAGGAGTGCTAATTAATGTGGCAGTATGAAAAGAAACTCCAGTATCCGGTGAATATAAAGAATCCCAATCCCAAGCTTGCTAAGTTTATTATTAGTCAGCTGGGAGGTCCGAATAACATAAGGAGATACATAATTTAATGCCATAAAATACCTGTAGACTTACAGCATACCTCTTGATATAATAGGTTTGAAGGAGGTGTTTTTATTGAATATTGCTATATGCGATGATGATTCTGTTTTTGTGGATTATTTTTCAGAAATTATAAGTAACTATTTTCAAGAAAATGGTCTTAGTTGTAACATTTTTAAATTTCAAGAAGCTAAAAGTCTTGTAGATATGTGCTGTACATCAAATAACAAATTTGACGTTGCGGTATTAGACATAGAGATGCCAATCTACAATGGTATAGATGCCGCAAAAGACATCAGAAAATTTAACAGTGATATGACCTTAATGTTTCTCTCCAGCAATAATAGCCACGGAGATTCCGCATGTGACTTAAAAATATATAAATACATATATAAAGTTGCAGGGAAAGAAAAGATATACGCTGCATTTGACTCGCTGATTGCAGAACAAAAACATAATGAACTTACCTACGAAATTCACAACGGAAATGAAACATCAGAAGTTTTAGTCAAAGATATCATGTATGTGCATGTGCGAGATCATTCAGCATATTTTCATTTAACAAATGAAATATTATGTGAAAGAAACACATTGTCTGTATTAACGAACAATTTTAAATTTGAAAGATTTATTCCAATCCTACGAAATACAATTGTTAATTTTAAGTATATAGATACTATTAAAGAAAAAGTTATTCTGCAAAATGGAGAAAAGCTAAATTATAGCAACAGAAAGTACCATGACATACTTAATAAATATTTATACCTTAGGAGGAGTCAATTTTAAATATGTGGAGTTGGATTGAAAATGCAGCATCTCTAGTAGAATGCATTATCATCACAGGCTTTACAACTTTGGTACTGGGTTATAAAAACCCCAGACATAAATATTTAAAATATATAATTTATACATTAGTAGTTTTTGTCGATTGTATTTTTCTTGTTAACTTTTTTCCGCCGAAAATCGCAGAAACATTCCCCGGAATATTGCAAATACTCATCAGCTTTATATATGCACTGTTATTTTTACGTGGAACAGTGTTCATGAAATGCTACATATCATTTATAAGTAATTACATGATTTTTTTAATTAATATTCCCGTTATGTTAATATTCAGCGGCATTTTAAACAGTTCTATACACTCAAATATTTACATGCAGGGATTTATCAGAATAGTTATTTTAGTATTAACTAAAATATTATATTTCCTATTAACATTTGCATTTTATAGATGGTATAAACGCAATTTAAAATATGCTGATTTCAGGCTGAATAATTTTGAATGGTTTTCTATGCTGCTGTTAGGCGGCACTTCATTTGCAATTGGTCTGTATATTTTCCAGACAAACATCACCCAACTTAAACCAATTGTTATTACAATAAGTTCTATTGTGGCACTCGCTATAAATGCATTGGTTCTGCACAGCTTATTGCGCTCCGCCCAGAATAGACATAAAGAGGAAGAAATAAAGTTTTATCAGCTAGAAAATCAAGCGATGAAAACAAATTTAGACAACTATATAAAGCAAGAAGCAGAAGTCAGAAAAATAAAACATGATATGGAGAATGTAGCACTGACTGCTACTACTCTATTGCAGAAACATGACTATGAGAAGATACAGCATCATTTTTCTCAAATAATTAGAGATTTACAGGTAACAGATATTTTACATACAAATATTAAAAATATATATTTAAATGCCATAATACAGCAAAAATATACAAAATGCAAAAATCGTATAAAGAATGTTAATTTTACATGCACAGCAGATGAGACGTTCCGTAAAAACGAGGAAATAACGAACATAGACATAATTGACTTTTGTACTATAATTGCCAATCTTCTAGACAACGCTGTCGAAGCGTATAATGAATGCAATGATTATGAAATAAGAATTAATTTAGACTGCATTAACAACTCTTATAGAATTGAAGTAGCTAATACGATAAAGGAATCAGTACTTGCAGAAAATAAGAACCTAAAAACCAGTAAACCAGACACTAAAAACCATGGTATTGGTATAAAGAGTATAAAAAGCAGAGCAGAAAAATACAACGGAAAAACCCAATTCACTGAGGAAAACGGGGAGTTCGTGGCTCGTGTTTGGTTGATGGCGTAAATTTAAATGTTACCCTTTAACCTTCTGTAAGATATGCAACCTAAAATCACTGACACCAAGTCTGGATTGAGTGAAGAATAAAACTCCTAAAATTTAAAGAGTCCTAATAAAACAAAAAAGCGGCAAGGAGAAATCCTGCCGCTTATATTTATATAGTTTTATCTACACAAAATGCAAAATATATATAAATCAACTTAATCATGTTTGTACAAATTGACATATTCTAAAGCTATTTTCTTATATATTATTGACAATTTAAGCAGAATTGATTATAATAATAAGTATATTTTATAAAGACCTGCAAATAAAAGTCAACCCCTAAATAAAAAAAATAGAAAAAAGTTTTTCAAAGCCAAAAAGTATACGACAAAAAGACTGCCGAAGCAGCCTG
>CATKAZ010000142.1 GCA_949745795.1 uncultured Oscillospiraceae bacterium
GGGTACTTGACCTTGGCTGCGGCAGCGGTATTCTTTCTATAGGAGCAATGCTACTTGGTGCAAGTGAAATAACTGCTGTTGATATTGAACAGAATGCTGTTGAAACAGCTATTGAAAATGCTAAAAAGAATAATATTTCTCAGGAGAAGTATACGGCTTATTGCGGTGATATTATCAGTAATCATGAGCTGTGTGAAAAAATTGGCGGGGAGTATGATTTGATTACTGCTAATATTGTTGCAGATGTATTAATTGCAATGAGCAGTCTTTTCAGAAAAAAGCTTAAAAATAATGGGATTTTGATTATTTCCGGTATTATAATCGAGCGCAAGGACGAGGTAGTTAATACTGTAGTTGAATCCGGATTTAAAGTTATTGAAACGGCTGAAGGAGATGGCTGGGCTGCTGTAAAGCTTCAGGCAATATAAATAAAAAAGCAGATTTTAAACTCTGCTTTTTTTATTTGCACAATTTGAGTTAGAGTGCTATAATATAAACGGAGGCGATAAAATGAAATTAGCAATTTTTGATTTGGACGGAACACTAGTAAATTCGCTGGCAGATATAGCAGAGGCAACTAATTATGCAATGCGTAAGCTTGGCTTTCTTGAGCATGAGCTTTCGGAATTTAATTATTTGGTGGGAGACGGCGTTGCAAAGCTTATTGAACGTGCGCTTCCGAAAGAAAATCAAGATAAATTTAGTGAAGCGTTGGAAATATATAATGATTATTATAATAATCATTATACTGTAAAAACATATATTTACGATGGAATAGAAAATATGTTAAATATACTGAAGGAAAAAGATTTTGAACTGGCAGTAGCGTCAAATAAAACTCATGAGTTTACAGAAAATGTGATAGCACATTATTTTAGTGATGAACTTTTTTCGGCAGTGTTTGGTAAATCAGAAGGTAATCCTGTAAAGCCGAATCCGGCAATAGTTGATAATATTATAGATAAGCTTAATGTTTCAAGGGAAGATACTGTCATGATCGGTGATACATGTATTGATATAAAAACCGGGAAAAATGCCGGAATTAAAACTATCGGCTGCCTTTGGGGATTCAGAACAATAGAAGAACTTGTCAATGCCGGAGCTGATTATATTGCAGACAAACCTGCTGATATTGTAAAGTATTTATGTGAATAAAAAATAAAAGCGTACTTTTAATTTAAAAGTACGCTTATTAATTTAAATTAACCTACAATACTTCCCATGTCATAAAGACCGGGTTTTTGTGACTTAATAAAAGCCGCAGCATTTATAGAGCCTTCGGCAAAAACTGTTTTTGAAGCGGCAGAATGTGAAATAGTAATAGTTTCATCATTTCCCGCAAACAAGACTTCATGCACTCCGACAATAGTACCGCCTCGAACAGCATGAATACCAATTTCATTATCTTCACGCTTTTTACGCTGAGAGTGTCTGTCATAAGTATATTTCATCTCATCATTTCTTGTTTCATTGATAGCATTGGCAATCATTAATGCAGTACCGCTTGGAGCGTCGATTTTTTGATTGTGATGCTTTTCAATTATTTCAATATCAAATTGATCTCCTAAAATTGCAGTTGCTTTTTTGGCAAGCTGAACCAGTAAATTTATACCTAATGACATATTCCATGAAAAAAATACCGGAATTTGAGCAGCAGCTTTTTTTATTTCAGCAATCTGTTCATCACTGTAGCCTGTTGTTGCAAAAACAACAGGAGTGCCTGTAGTCATACAATATTCCAATATAGATGTAAGACAGGAAGGATGAGAATAGTCAATAATAGCGTCAGGCTTTTCAGGCAGTTCTTTAACAGATTTGTAAATAGGAAAGTCAGCATACTGCTGAGTATTTAAATCAATACCGCCTGTTATTATACAATCCTTACGTTCTTTAACGCAACGGTAAATTGTCTGTCCCATTTTGCCGTTAGCACCGCAAATTACAATCTTGGTCATTTTAGAATCCTTTCTGTACAAATTAAATTAAGCCGATTTTTTGCATAGAATTTTTAAGTGTTTCAATATGTTCATCGGTCATATCACATAGAGGAAGTCTGCACGGACCGGATGCCATGTTCATTTGATTCATAGCCTCTTTTACAGGAATAGGATTTACTTCAATAAACAAGTTATTGATAAGTTCAAGATATTTCATTTGAAGCTTTGAAGCTTCTGCTAAATTATTTTCAAGACACAGGCGGGTAATTTCATGAGTTTCTTTAGGCATAATATTTGAAACAACAGATATAACGCCTTTTGCTCCAATGGACATCATAGGAACAATAATATCATCATTACCGCTGTAAACGTCCAGTGAATCACCGCACTGTGCAATAAGCTTTGATGTATAGCTTATATTTCCGCTGGCTTCCTTGACAGCAACGATATTTTTGTGCTGACCGAGGATTTTGTAAGTATTCATGTCAATGCTGACTCCTGTACGTCCGGGAATATTATAAAGAATAATCGGAATATCAACAGCGTCTGCTATTGCAGTAAAATGCGCTGCAAGACCTTTTTGAGAAGCCTTGTTGTAATAAGGTGTTACAAGCAAAAGACCGTCCGCACCTTTTTCCTGAGCGATTTTGGACAATTCTACAGCATATTTTGTATCATTGCTTCCAGTTCCTGCAATTACCGGTATTCTTCCGGCAGTTTTTTCAACGGCAAATCGAATACATTCAATGTGTTCTTCATCAGTCATTGTCGAGGCTTCTCCGGTTGTACCGCATACGATTATAGCGTCAGTGCCGTTAGTGATCTGATATTCGATATTTTCGGCAAATCCGTCATAATTAATTGAACCGTCTGCATTCATAGGTGTTATAATGGCTACACCTGCACCGGTAAAAATTGTATTTTTCATTTACTTTGACCTCCTTAATAAAGTCAACCGTATAGTAAGCTGTCTATGTAAACAGCTTACTTTTAATTATATAATAATATAAATTAATCGAAATAACCCTTTGCAGCCAACAGTTCAGCTAGGAGTACGCCGCCGCCGGCAGCACCTCTTAGTGTATTGTGTGACAGACATACGAATTTGTAATCATATTGAGTGTCTTCTCTGAGTCTTCCGACAGAAACAGCCATACCGCCTTCAAGATTTCTGTCCAGCTTAGCCTGAGGACGATTATCCTCTTCAAAGTAATGAATAAACTGTTTTGGAGCTGACGGCAGGTCAAGATCCTGCGGAGCGCCTTTAAATGCAGTCCACTTTTCAAGGATTTCTTCCTTGGAAGGCTTTTTGTCAAAGGATACGAAAACAGCAGCTGTATGACCGTCTGAAACCGGTACTCTCAGGCATTGCGTTGTAATTGACGGAGCTTCGGCGTTTATGATCTTATCTCCTTCAATGTGTCCCCATACCTTCAGAGGTTCCTGTTCTGATTTTTCTTCTTCTCCGCCGATAAACGGAATAAGATTATCAAGCATTTCCGGCCATGTTTCAAAAGTTTTGCCAGCACCTGAAATTGCCTGATATGTGCATGCAAGGACTTTTGTTATACCGTATTCCATCAGAGGGTTGAGTGCAGGAACATAGCTTTGAATTGAACAGTTTGATTTAACTGCGATAAAGCCTTTTTTTGTGCCCAAACGTTTTCTCTGTGATTCAATAATCTGAATATGATCGTCATTGATTTCCGGTACTACCATTGGAACGTCCGGAGTACCTCTGTGAGCAGAGTTGTTTGAAACAACGGGAATTTCAGCTTTTGCATATTTTTCTTCAAGAGCCTTGATTTCGTCTTTTTTCATATCAACTGCGCAGAATACGAAGTCAACAAGACCGGCGATTTTTTCAATATCGTCAACGGCGTTTAATACAACCATATTTTTCATTTTTTCAGGCATAGGAGATGTCATAGCCCATCTGTTTCCAACAGCCTCTTCATAAGTCTTTCCGGCGGATCTTGGAGAAGCAGCGAGCGCTGTAACTTCAAACCAAGGATGATTTTCCAGCAATGTGGCAAATCTCTGTCCTACCATACCTGTTGCACCGATAATACCTGCTTTGTAATGCTTCATTTTACTAACTCCTAACATTGTTAAAAATAATAAATTAAAAAAACCGGTTGAAAACCGGCTCATCATACGATATAATAGAAATATTGACATTACAACTATATTTAATTGAATGCCGATAGCTCTCCATCAAACGCTGATGACAATCGTAACCCTGTTAAGGTTACAATCAGAACAGATTTTACCGGAATCTGTTCTTCGGCAGCTTTGCCTTTTACGTCTGCATAAATGTCGGAATGGTTTTCCTGTCAGACGCTACTCATCGCAGCCGCACCTCTACCATAGTTTTTATAATATCACGTTATTCTTGTTATGTCAATATAGTTTTTTAAATTTAGGGGAATAAAAATGAAAAAATCTGATTTTTACTATAATTTACCTGAAGAATTAATTGCTCAGACTCCAGCAGAGCCCAGAAATTCATCAAGACTAATGAAAATAGACAGAAAAACTGGAGAGATTACTCATTCCCGTTTCTATAATTTATGCAATTACCTAAAAAAAGGTGATTTATTGGTTCTGAATGATTCACGAGTCTTGCCGGCAAGACTTTACGGCGAGAAAAAGGGTACGGGAAGCTTTATTGAATTTTTGCTTTTGGAACAGAAAGGAGATAAGCTTTGGGAAATTATCTGCCGTCCCGGGAAAAAAGCCAAAGTTGGCACGGAATTTATTTTTGGAAACGGATTACTGTCGGCAAAAGTAATTGAAGTAAAAGACGACGGAAACAGAATAGTTAAGTTTTCCTGTGAAGGGAACTTTTATGCAGTACTCGACGAAATAGGGCAAATGCCGCTGCCTCCTTACATAACCGAAAAGCTTGAGGACAAGGAACGCTACCAGACAGTTTATTCAAAAGAGTTAGGTTCTGCCGCTGCTCCTACTGCCGGACTGCATTTTACTAAAGAGATGCTTGAAGAAGTTAAAGAAATGGGAGTAGATATTGCTTATGTAACTCTTCATGTAGGACTTGGAACATTTCGTCCGGTAAAGGAAGATGACATATTAAATCATAAAATGCATAGCGAACACTATCATTTAAGTGAGGAAACTGCTGAAAAGATCAATCGCACAAAAGCGTCAGGCGGACGTGTTATAGCAGTAGGTACTACCTCATGCCGTACTCTTGAGAGTATGGAGCCGGAAAACGGTCTTGTTAAACCCGGAGACGGATATACGGATATATTTATTTATCCGGGATATAAATTTAAACTTCTTGACGGTCTTATCACTAATTTTCATTTGCCGGAGAGTACGCTGATAATGCTAGTGTCGGCATTTTTAGGTTACGAAAATACTATGAATGCATATAAAATTGCCGTTGAAGAAAAATATAGGTTTTTCAGCTTTGGAGATGCTATGGCTATACTATAAGGAGAATATTATGCAAGCAAAGGTAATATTGATATGCGGAAAAATATGCTGTGGTAAAAGTACATATGCTGAAAAGTTGTGTATGGAAAATAAAGCTGTATTGCTGTCGTGTGATGAAATAACTCTTGCTTTGTTTGATGGAAATATCGGAGAAAATCACGATGAATTTGTAAGAAAAACTAAAAATTTTCTGCTAAAAAAATCTGTTGATATCGTTAAAATAGGTATTAATGTTATCCTTGACTGGGGATTTTGGACAAAAGAAGAACGTGATAATACTAGAAACTTTTATCAAAGCCGAAACATTTTATGTGAATTTCATTATATTGATATATCTGATATAATGTGGAAAAGCAACATAGCTAAGCGAAACAATTTGATTTTAAGTGAAAGTATACCTGCATATTTTGTTGATGTTTCTCTTGCAGATAAGTTCGAGAGTATTTTTGAAAAACCCGAAAAAGACGAAATAGATATATGGATATAAATTGAGGAGGATTTTGTGGAACTTTCAGTATATTTGAAAAGTATAATTGATCAGGATATATGTCCGATAGTTATATGTAACCTTGAACATGAAATAATTTATATGAATCCGGAAGCAGTTGAAAGATATGCTAAAAGGGGCGGTATTGAACTGATAGGAAAATCGCTTTTAAATTGTCATAATGAGGATTCAAATTCTAAAATAAAAAAAGTTGTTGAATGGTTCAAAGAGAGTAAAGAGAATAACAGAATTTTTACTTATCATAATCCGAAAGAAAATAAAGACGTTTATATGATTGCACTTAGAAATCATGACGGAAAACTTATCGGATATTATGAAAAACATGAATACCGCAATAAAGAAATTGAAAATCCTTATGGAGATTTTATAAAATGAATGTTATAGAACGGCTGACTATGCTTAATATTAAATATGAAATAATTAAGCATGAGCCTGTATTTACTGCGGAACAGGCAGAATTTATAAAAGGTCTTCTTTCAGGTGTCGGCTGCAAAAATTTATTTATGAGAAATAAAAATAAAGATTATTTTCTTATTTTAGTTGATGACTGTAAAATGGCGAATATTAAAAATATAGAAAAAATTTGCGGTAATTCTCATCTGTCCTTTGCTTCCGAAGAGGAGCTTAACAATATTCTGGGATTGAAAAGAGGTGCGGTTTCTCCGTTGGGTATAATTAATGATACTTTAAATAAAGTAAAAATTGTTATTGATAAAGGACTTGTGGGAAAACGTCTGCTTATTCACCCCAATATAAATACTGCTACAATATCTATTGACTATAATGACTTAATAAAATTTATTGAGTATGAAAATCATGAATATTTTTACATGGAGGATAACTAAAATGCAAAATAACATCAAAAGAGTTGCTGCCCTTATCGGAATTATGTTTTTTATGTTAGGAATAATAATCTTAGGTATGGGTTGTTATAATTTTATTTCACATAAAGATTTTATGGAGCGTGCCGAGAAAACAGATGCCGTAATAACAGATATTTCATATGAAAGAAGAAGAATAAACGGCAGAACGGATAGAAGACATATAGTTACAATTGAATATACGGTTGACGGTGTAGGTTATGAACGTGAGATAACTGAGTATAAACCCGATATGTATGAAGGGAAAATAATTGAAATATATTATGATCCGTATAATCCTAATAAAGTGAAAACAGACTCCCTAATGCTGCCTGTTACTTTTGCAGGCTTTGGAGCGCTGTTTGTTATAATAGGAAGTTCGTTTATCTTGGTAAAAATTATATCTTCTGTACGCAGAAAAAATCTTATGACAAACGGAGATGTTTTAAACGGAATAATTACAAATGTTAATATAAATATGTCTGTAAGAATCAACGGACGTCATCCGTATAGGGCGGAGTGTGAGGTTATTGATCCTATCGACGGCAGTAAATATCTTTATAGTTCACCAAATATTACAGAGGATATTTCAAAATTTATAGGTATGGAAGTAACCGTTTATGCAGATAAAAATAACAGAAAAAGATATTATGTGGATATAAATCAACTTATTAAAAAATATAATAGCGATAATAATATTTATGATTACAGATAAATAATTACAGTAAACAGAGGTCTGTTTAACATAAAGGAGAAATTATGTATACATTATTAAAAAAAGAGGGTAAGGCAAGAAGAGGACAGTTTGAAACGGTACACGGTACCTTTCAGACTCCTTGTTTTATGAACGTAGGAACTGCCGCCGCTATTAAGGGCGGTATTTCTTCTCTGGACTTGGTAGATTTAAAATGTCAGGTAGAGCTTTGCAATACATATCATCTGCATTTGCGTCCTACAGACAAGGTAATAAGGGAAATGGGCGGACTGCATAAATTTATGAACTGGAATCGTCCGATTCTTACCGACAGCGGAGGATTTCAGGTATTTTCTTTAGCCAAGCTGCGTAAGATTAAAGAGGAAGGGGTTTATTTTTCTTCTCATATTGACGGAAGAAAGATTTTTATGGGTCCGGAAGAAAGTATGCAGATACAGTCTAATCTGGCTTCTACTATTGCCATGGCTTTTGATGAGTGTATTGAAAATCCGTCAGAGCATGAATATGCGGCAAATTCGATTGAACGTACTACACGCTGGCTTTACCGCTGTAAAGAAGAAATGGAAAGACTTAATTCCCTGA
>CATKAZ010000143.1 GCA_949745795.1 uncultured Oscillospiraceae bacterium
CCGTTCTTGACCTCTCTCGTTCGACAGCTTTATTATTATATCACCTTTCTCCCTCTTTGTCAACTACTTTTTACCCTTTCTACCTTTTTTATAGTTTTTTTCACAATTTAAGAATTATTATGTTTTAATGTACCATTTATATTGACATAAACCGCATTTTATACTATAATGTCCTATAATAAATTAATATATAGGAGTTTTTTTCAATGATCTACACAATACAAAATTGGATTTTTATTTTCTTTGTATATTCTTTTCTAGGATGGTGTTTTGAAACTGCTTTAGTATCCATAGAGGAGAAACACTTTATAAACAGAGGATTTATACGTTCACCATTTTTACCTATTTACGGATTCGGAGCCATCACAATGATTTTTTCCGGTACCTTAGTTATTAAAGATCCCGTTTTAGTTTTTATTTTTGGTGCTGTATCCGCTACTATTCTTGAATTTATAACAGGATGGCTTCTTGAGGTTATTTTTAAAACACGTTATTGGGATTACAGTGACACACATTATAATATAAAAGGACGTATATGTGCCGAAGCGACTTTAATGTGGGGATTTATGACATTACTTGTCAATTATAAAATACATGTTCATATAGAACCAATAATATTAAAGCTGAATTCAAATATTATTATGATATTGGATATAGTTCTGCTTGTTATTTTTATTACTGATTTTATCGCATCAGCCAAAGCAGCTGTAGATATCAATAATATGTTAAAACGTCTGACAGAAATAAAAAATGAAATATCGGACTTAAATATTAAAATTAAGGAACAGCTTCATAATAATTCCGAATCAGACTTAAAACTAACTTCTTTAAAACAAAAGATAGAACAATTAAAATCAGAACATATTAATAAATCGAACAAAATAAATTTTTTCAAGAAAAATTACTTAAATGCACACCCTAATTCAAAGTCCCTAAAATTTAATAATGCCCTAACTGAATTAAAAATCAAAATTAAGGAAAAAAAGAAAAAATAATATATAAAGTATTTTCATAAATCATCATAAAATAATATAAGTTTTAAAATATAATTGACAGAATTGGCGTATTATGTTAGAATTAAAATGAATAAAGTTTTATAAGTACTTATAAACCCTAAGGAGAAATAAAATGTCAAAAAAAGATTTTGAATATGTGTGGACAGATAAAAAACGTACACTTTTCGGATTACCGCTTTCGTTTACCCGATATTTTCTGACAGAAACCAAATTTATAACAAGAGTAGGTTTATTCAATCTTGTCGAAGATGAACTGGATCTATACACTGTAAAGGATAAAAAGCTTGTTTTATCCTTTGGCAATAGAATTTTCAAATGCGGTACTATAATAATGTATGTTGTTGATACTGATACACCGGTCAAGGAAATAAAATCAATAAAAGCGCCGCGAAAGGTACTTGAATTGTTAGACAAACATATTAATATTCAGAGGGATCGCTACCGTACAAGAGGTCGTGATTTGATAGGCGGCAGTTATGATTATTGCGACTGTGATAACTGTCATGATGACAGTGACTTAGACATAGAATAAAATTGTATTAAAGAGAAGTGAAAAAGATGCTTGAATTTATAACTGAAAAAGTTACATGCTGGGAAAAGCTGCAACAGGAAACGAAACCGATCTATATCTA
This sequence comes from uncultured Oscillospiraceae bacterium, assembly GCA_949745795.1. Classification (GTDB taxonomy): domain Bacteria; phylum Bacillota; class Clostridia; order Oscillospirales; family Ruminococcaceae; genus Porcipelethomonas. The sequence goes on from CATKAZ010000143.1 coordinate 1,649, forward strand.
TGGAATGGGCGACGGGGCAATGAAAATAATGTCGGTATTTAAAAGGTACGGTATTAAAACTTCCGGTATTTTTGCAAGCGATGATTTTGTAAGAGGTCACTACTTTGAAGGTTTTAAGGTTCTTAAATTATCTGAGGTCGAAGAAGCCGAAGAAGATTTCGCTGTTGTATTGGCATTTGCAGCGGGATACGAAGAACTTGTAAACCGTATTAAAGAAATCGGACGTAAACACACACTTTATGTGCCGGACGTACCTGTAATAGGTACAGGTTTATTTAATTATGACTATTGTCTTAAACATGCAAGTAAGCTCGATAAAGTTTATCATTTACTGGCTGATGATATGTCCCGAAATGTATTTTCATCTATAATTAATTTTAAAATAAGCGGTGACATCAAATATCTTGAAAATATAACTTCTACCAAGCTTGAAATTTATCGTGATATTATAAAACCAAATATAAATGAACATTATGTTGATTTAGGTGCATATAATGGTGATACGATAAAAGAATTTTTGGAGGTAACAAGAAATAAATATGTAAAGATTTACGCTATGGAACCGGATAGAAAAAACTTCAAAAAACTTACAAAATACATAAGTGAAAAGGATCACATTTATGCATATAATAATGCTGCATGGTGTATTGATACTCAACTACCATTTTCATCTAAATCCGGAAGACAATCGTCATTATCCAACATGGGCACAAAGTATATTGAAAGTAAATCCGTTGATAATATGCTTGAAGGTAAAGAAGCTACACTTATTAAAATGGATGTTGAAGGTGCTGAACGTGAAGCATTATGGGGAGCATGTCAGACAATATCAAAATATAACCCCAGACTAATGGTTGCCTTATATCATAGAAATGAAGATATTTTTGAACTTCCGTTGCTTGTACATAAGTTTAATCCAAGGTATAAACTGTATATTCGACATCAGCTTTATATACCGGCATGGGAAACAAACTTATATGCAGTAACCTAAAGAGCAGAATTCTGCTCTTTAGGTTTATAATTAATAAGAAAATTAGTATTAATGTACAATTTTAATTCAAATAAATAGTGATTATTAACAAAATCATTCTGAATTTCAATTAAACTATTGACTTTTTCATTTTTTTTTGATATAATATTCTAGTCATTGTATTGGGATATAGCCAAGTGGTAAGGCAACGGACTTTGACTCCGTCATTCCGGTGGTTCGAATCCACCTATCCCAACCACAATTATGCTGTTTTAGCTCAGTAGGCAGAGCACTTCCTTGGTAAGGAAGAGGTCGACGGTTCAAATCCGTTAAACAGCTCCAACATAAACCACATAGTTACGCCGTTTGCAAGGAATTGTGAACGGCAATAGTTTTGCATTAGCGATTTTTAGTGCGCCATTAGTGCGCTATTGCTATTAAAAGCTATTGAAAACGGTTGAAAATAACAGCCAAATATTAAAGGAAATAGTTGCAGGTGGAATTGTGGAAAAATTAGTGGTGAAATATAATTCTAAAAATGAGGCGATAAATTTGAATAAAATTCAAGAAACATTACAAAACCCTATTATACAATTAGTGCTTGCTATAATAACAGTCATTTCTATAGTTCTGGCAATTGTTTTCTACATAAAAGGGAAAAGGCATGCAAAAATTAAGTACTATGTTAAACATAATGTTCTGATTTCTAAGAAGAAATACAATATTGATGGTTTAAATGTTTCATATAGGAATAAGCTGATTACAGATTTGGTTAGAAGTAAAGTTCTTTTTTATAATGCTGGAAATACTACGCTCGACTATAGCGATATTGCTAAAACTGATCCATTAAAAATTAAAGTTAATGATTCTTACGAGATATTAGAGGTATTAGAAATCAAACAATCTGAATCAAGCAATTTATTTGAAGTTGAAAGTAAAGATGAAAATAGTATTACTTTTAAATTTGACTATATTTCGCCAAAAGATAAAATTGTCATCACTATATTGCACACAGATAGTTCTCTGAAAAATTTTGATATTACTGGAAAAATTAAAGGTGGAAAAATCGTTGAAATTACCGAAGATGATTATGAATTATCATTTTGCAATCCAAATAACAAATTTTTGCAGATTATAAAATTTTGGAGTTGATTAGATAGTTAGATAGTTATTTTTATATAATTGGAGCAGGAAAGCTGAGTTAAAACAGCCGACCTGCTCCTTATTTTTTATCCGGTTTTTCTTTCATTGTCGCTATTATCACTGTCCTTACGAGTAATTAACATATCCTGAAGAACGTTAGCCGCCTGCTCGTCCGCCTCAGAAATGTAATGAAGATATTTATTTGTAGTAGTAATATCTCCATGACCTAAACGCTCTTGAACTTGTTTAATGTTTACGCCGCCATACAACAGCAGTGTTGCCGAGGTGTGGCGTAAGCTGTGTAACTTACGGTGTTTTAAATGATTTCTTTCAAGAAACTTTGAAAATTGTTTTGTCGGAGTTTGAGGATTCATAATTTCCCCATTATCCTGAGTAAATAACCAGTCCTGCTCATTCCATTGATTTCCAAGAATCTTAGCTTGCTTGTCCTTTTCGGCTCTCAAAATCCTAACAAGGTCAATGCAATATGGATTAACAGCAACGGTTCTAACTTCATAATCCTTTGGCGGTTTTATTTGTGTAGGTTTACCTTTAAGCTTGACTGCCGCTCTTTCAATGGTGACTTTATTGTTTACATAGTCAAAGTCACTGAACTTAAGAGCCGTAAGCTCTCCTCTGCGTGCGCCCGTCATTATGGCTAATTGTATAAATACCTGAAACTGCAAGTCCTCCAGCTCCAAATATTTCAACATTTCTGCGGCTTCTTGTTTAGTGAAGATTTCTATTTTAGGTGTTACTACTCTTGGAACTTCAAGTAATTCTGCTTTAGCTGGACTGCTGTCAATTATATTTTGCTTAACCGCAAACTTAAATATTGACTGAATTACTGTTAAATATCTTCTAACGCTAGACGGTTTCATAGGTTCGGAATCCTGCGTTCCATCACGTTTCTGCTTAGATAATCCGCATAACTGATTAACAAAAGCTTGTATATGTGGCGGTTTTATTTGATTTACCTTATGAAATCCGAGAGCCGGAAGTATTTTGTTTTCAATGGCTCTTTCATAAAATTCATAAGTGCTTGGAGATAGCGTTTTAATTTTAGCTTCAAGATAAATCTTTGAAAATTCTTCAAGGGTTATTCTTTCTGCATTTCCGGCAATACCTTTTTTACAACGTTCTTCAAATTCAATAGAAATCTTCTGCAATTCTTTCTCAATCTGCTTAACCGTCATATTAGGAGCAGGCTTATAAGTCATGGTATAAGGCTTCAAGCGTTTACCCTGACTGTCATAGCCATGGTATACCCTTATAGTGTAAGATATAATGTCCCCGTCTTTATTCTTCCGAGGGGTTATGCTGGGCATTTGAATCACGCTCCTTAGAGAGATTAGCAATATATTTTTTACCTATTTCATCTAACATTTTACTTAAATATTTTTGCAATACTCCTTCAATGCCTATTAATTTTTCATCAGGTATTGAAATGCTCAATCCATATTCTTGGAATCTCAACTCAGTTAAACTAATATCGTGAAGACTATCCATCACTTTCATATTTATTGGACTTAAACCATTAATTTCATTATCTGTTTCATGTCTTAAAGATAAATATTTTTTCATATTCACTAAACACTTACAATATTCAGAAATTTTATAAATCATGTTTAAAAAAATATTATTGTTTGCTAACATTATCGTTGAATCTCTAAACTCTTGCTCCTCTATTCTTGCATCTAAGAAATAATTTAAGATGTCTTTATGCACATCAAAATTATATAATAACCGAACATTTTCTTCTGAAAGTCCAGTAACCTTACAAACGGTTTGAATATCTTCATCAACAGAAGAAATATCTGAAAGACCTAAAATATAATCAGATGTCACATTGAAGTGCTGAGCAATAGTAATAATATGTTCCCTTTTTAAATCTCTTGAACCGTTTTCCCAACGGGCAATTGTTTCTCTATTAGGAGCATTTAAGGCAACGGCAAGTTGCTCTTGACTTTCTCCAGCAGCTTCTCGTAATTCCTTTATTATTTTTCCTGTAAGCTTCATATTTAATTCTTTCATAGTGACCTCCACAGTGCCAATATCGGCAACTTAAAAAATAATCGTACCAAAACTCTTGACATTTAATTAAGATGATGATATAATACAATCATGGCACATCAAATGAAATCAGTGCCTAATTCATCACTAATAATATATTAACACGGTGATGATGATTTGTCAACAACTTTTTTAAATTACGGAGGTAAAAAAATTATGTGCAACATGGATTTAAGACAAAAGGCAAAGGAAAAAGGCGTATTTTTCTGGCAGATAGCCGCAGAACTAGGAGTATCAGAGCCAACAATGACACGCCGCTTACGCTTTGAACTACCTGAGCAGGAAAAGCAGAAGTATTTGTCCATTATAGACAAGCTGTCATCAGAAAAGGAGGCAGAATGAAAGAATTAGTATTGTTAAAGAATGATGAAGCGTTTACTAATAGCTTAATAATTGCAGAGGGTGCAGGAATTGAGCACAGGGCATTAATCCAGCTCATTTCATCTCATATTGATGATGTGTCTGAATTTGGTAAGGTCACATTTGAAATGTTACCTTTAATTAATAGTTCTACTGGACAAAAAGTAAAAATGTGCAATCTTAATGAAGAACAAGCGACCTTTATTATATCCCTAATGAAAAACACAAGAGCCGTTATAGACTTCAAAAAGGAATTAGTAAAGCAATTCTTCCAGATGAGAAAATTTATTCTTGAAAAACATTCCGCAGAATGGATAAAAACACGTTATCAATCCAAACTCAGCCGCAAAGCAGAAACAGATATTATTAAACAGCTCGTTAATTATGCTGAAAAACAAGGGAGCAAGAATGCAGATAAGCTCTATATTATCTATTCCAGGCTTGCAAATAAAACTGCCGGAATCACTTCACGAGATAATGCAGCCATTAATCAGCTGAACAATTTATCTCTAATTGAAAATATTTTGCTTAACTGTATTCGCAACGGCATGACAGAGGGTAAAGGGTACAAAGAAATATATCAAGTATGCAAAGCACGTCTTGAATTGTTTTCAGATATTGCATATCTTGCAACAGCGTGAGGTACAGCATGAAGTCACTACATAAAAATAACGCCCTTACTGTTGGCGCAGTAAAGACGTCGAAAGCAAATACCATGAACCATAAAAAATACTTGCCAGC
>CATKAZ010000144.1 GCA_949745795.1 uncultured Oscillospiraceae bacterium
AAAACCTAAATAATATTTACTTTAATCGACACTTAATTATAGTATAACATTATTTGGGTAGATATGTCAACGGCTAATTTATTTAGATTGGAGTTTTTTAAGTGAATGAATGTAATTTTATTGATCGTCTTGCCAAATTAAGATATTATAAGGAGGTAACGTCAAGAAGAATGAGTTTGTCCCTTGGGCATGAACCTGAATATATTTATAATATAGAATATGGAAATTATTTGCCAACTTTGAGAGAATTTTTTGAAATTTGCGATTATTTAAAAGTTACTCCCATGGAATTTTTCGATTATGAAGATGACTTTTCAAAAGATCGTGCTAACTATAAAGAAGAACATAACGTATCTAAAATCGAAGATTCGGATTTAAACAGCATCTTAACTGAACTTCAAACGATTCTCCTTGAAATTAATAAGGAAATAAAGAAAGGATTTGCGCTGAATCAATGATGCACGAAATAGTAATCGGACGCTTAAAAAGCGTCCGAATAAACACCGAGAAATGTTTTTACCGATCCATTTCCGCCGGATAGTTCAATTTTTTTAATTCTTTGCATGTAAATATCGCCGAAAGTCAGGACATCGTTGAGATCCTCGCCGGAATATCCTTCGTACTGAACATATCTGCATTGACAGCCTCTTTGGCTGAAATTCAGTTTGAATAGAAGTCCGGAATCGGGATCGTTGAGGTACTGTACATCAAGTGGTATCTGTTTGTGTCTTATAAGTCCTCTGCCGATTGCAAAGGCGCTGTTTTTGTTAAAAACATCATAAGTCCCTTCAGCGTCTTTCATGTGAAGATGACTGATAATTTTTGTGTAATCGTAAATTACTCCCGATTTGATAACTTCGTTGTCTGAAACAACCTTTAGTACAGGTGTTTTAAGGTTAACTCTTACCGTATTTGTTCCTTCGATGTAAGGATATTTGCCGTTAAGACGGAAATTGAAATTTGCGGCAGTGTCCCATAGAGTTGATCCTTCTCTGACGTAGATGTAATTCATGGAGGAAGTGGACTCATATGTGACGTTGGGAATGTTAAATTCCGACATAACAGACTGCAAATCGGCATCCGGTTTTAAACCCGGTTTTGGCTGATTTTGACAAAGCAAGGAGGTAAATCCCTTGGATTTGACTTTTATTAATTTGTGACCATGTAAAGTACAAAATTCAATACTGTCTACAAGTCCGTGATGAATATTGTTGTCGTCTATATAGAAAAGTACTTCCTTAATATTCTGGATATCATTTGTTTCGGTAATAAAGGTTGATTCAAGATAAGTGTAAGGAGTATACACGTCCTTGGAAAAATGAAAGGAAACACAGCGGCTGAATTCAAAATAATTATCGGCTGTATTGCGTAATATAAGATTTATATTCATGACTCACCTTCGCTTATGTAACTGTCGCAATAAAATTCAATACTGCATTGGTTAAATTCGGAATTTGTATCAGTGACAATATGGAATTTTTTAAGCTTTGCCGCATTGAAATACAGATTGTCCAAAGTGAGATAAAATAAAGTAGAATTTGTCATATCTCTGTTAAACTGTACCGCAGGATTTGTTCCGTCCGATTTAAGAACTCTGCCCTTAATTTTCAGTATTGCCGGATGCCTGCCTAGGTCTGAAAATCTTATTCCGGAAACCGCCATAGGCTGAAATAAAAATTTGTTTTCGGCAGAGATTTCATAGCTGTCAATATAAACAGTAATTTCCGAGATACTTACCGAGCATTCCTGTTCTAGAACTAAAGCATGATCCATTATATATCTGCCTCCGATCTGGCTTCAAGAATAAAAAGTCCCTCAAGAACTAAACGTTTTAAGCCGTTGTCCTGTTTCGGACCTTTGATTTCAGCGGATTTGAGATAATATCCCCCTGACGCAAGACGGTTTATGACCACTTTATCCAAATAATCGTAAAGAGTTAAGGGATTTTCGTCTTGTTTTGCGAGTACTCTTACTTTAAAATCAATCTGTGTTTCATATCTTTTCAGACTGCTTTTTATAAACTGATTTTTCAGTGTAATATTTTCAATACCGGTTACAATGTAAATATCTTCGTGATCTTTAACGGGAATTTTTTCATATTCTGCAAAAACGTCTGTACGACGCTGCTTGATCATACCGTAAATACCGTTAACCAGATTTTTAAGCTCCATCAGTAATGCCTCCGTATCCAATAGTAATAAAACTGAAATTGTCATCGGTGAGCAAATCACCGCACTGTCTGAAGTATTCCAGCATAAGTTCTCTTGAAAAATCGTATTCAAGCTTGGAGTTTCCCTCTTTATCGGCAGTGCCTGCATAGGTGTATGCAACCTTGTTTTTTACACAGGTAATTTGAGTATAGCGGAAGGTAGCAACAGCAGCGCAAAGATAATCAAGACGTACGTCGTTTGAGCTTGCATCCTCACGGAGCATATTTCTGATCTGCGTTATCGAAGAACTGATAAGCGGAGAATATTTTTCCGTATCGGTTTCACCTGAAAACAGTGTAAAAAGGGAGTTTATAGTTGAAACAGTCATAGCTTTACTTTCCTTTCGTCATTCTGAAGCTTTCGGTAATGCTCTTTGAATTTTCATGTGCAAGCTGGGAATTTTTATTTGAGCGTCTTTTGAATTCAAGTTCGGATTTAAATTCCAAAAGCTCCGATACACTCATTCTGTCAGCGGCAGACTTTAATATATCGGCGTTTTCTCCGCATAGAAAACAAAGTCTTGTGACGTCTTTTTTGAGATTTTCATATAGCTTTTGCACAATTTCCGGTTCATAATTGCTGTCATAAGAATTATTGCAATCTGAGAAAAACTTTCTTGTAACTCCTGCATTCTTTTGTGCCGGAACAGCAACAAAGCTCCATTCATAGGCGTCGGTGATCTTGTCAAGAATTACGTAGGCAGTCTTACCGGCATATTCTTTTCCCTTTGTGTGAGGACAGTTTTTAGTACGCTTGTTTACTCCGCACACAGAACACTTCTGAACGGCGGCACTGCATGAGATACTTACTTCCTTCTTTATACCGCCTTCGATTTCTTTTATAAGGTTTTCATTTGCAGAAGTTCTCACCATGTATGCGGAGCCTTTAAGACACACATAATTTTCACCTGAAGAGGTTTTTCTTTCACTGTCCTCAGAAAGCTCGGTATAAAAAATTCTTGCAGTCTGACCCGAGCTTTTGGCGTCGTGGTCAAATATACCGGTTTTGCCTATAAAAAGCTCCTGTAAGGTTTTTAATGCGGATAATGAAAATTGTTCAAAATCCCTGTCAATTTCATTATCGCATAAAATAACGTCAAAAATATATACTTCATCTTCTGTTAGTTCACGTCTTGTGAATTGATTAAGCAATTGTAATTTTTCTGTATTATCCATAAATTTAACCTCCGATTTTTTTGGTACTTTCATACTTTGATGAAAGAAAGTAATAAGTTTATTGCTGCTTTCCGTTTATGGAAAGCAGCAAGGCAGTTTATAAAGCTTTTGCAAGCTTAGATTACTTGTCAAGATTAAGAATCTTTGTGGCGTCTGTAATGATACTCTTAAAACCGAGATTCATAGAAACGGTAAATGCGTCCAGCTGACGGTCAATAAGCTTGTCAGTTTCCATAATAAGCTCGGAGCTTGTAACCATTTCAAGGGCATAATTTCTGTCAAAACCGATAATTGTAAAGTCGTTAACCTGTGCCGACTTAATAAGAACAGTGCCGAAGGGAAGAAGAATATTTCCCTTTTCGTCGGTTGAAATGCTGTCCTGAACCTGAGTCATAGAAAGGATTAAAGCCGCATTTTTTGGAGAAGCTATAATCGTGTTCATATTGTAGCTTGTAAACTGACTGTAGAGATTAAGCAGATCGGAAAATGCAAGAGAAGCGCCGGCAATGGTAACTTCAGCTGCGCCTGTCTTGATAGCGCTGACAGCCGAACTTGTAATAGCGTCCGCAAGCTTTTTGCCGATGGAACGCAGTGTAACTGCAAATACGTCAAGTCTTTGAAGTCTTACCGCTTCATAGGACGCTGTAATAAGTCTGCCGTATTTCAAAAGACTGATTGAATTAGGAGATTCTTTTATAGTGGTTTCAGGAAGACTGTTACCTTCTGACGTTTTTGTCGTATAAGCGGCGGATTCGGAAATGAGATAGCCTCTGTACTGATTGCAGTCGGAACGTGTTTTAACTGCCACAATATCAGAAAGGATAGCTTCTTCCATGCCTTGATTAATTGCTCTTTTTACGAATTCCGGGAACAGTACGGCGCTTTCGGTAGTAACAAAGAATTTTTCTACTTTGTCGCATTCCGGACCGCAGATTTTGATGTCAAATCTTTTAAGCTGTCTTTCAAATGCGTCAAGACCTGCAAGGGGAGAATCCGCATAATTTTCATCGGGGTCAGCCTCAGTCAGTGCTTGAGTAAAGCTTTTTCCCGCAAGATTGTAAAGTCCTTTTTCAAGTTTAATATCGTTATACATAAAAATACCTCCAAATTTATATTTCATTATTATTTTTATTTATTTGCTGTTCGATTTGAACAGCCTGTGCGTTTTTAAGTCTTGCTTCTGCAAGAGCTGTTTCATCCTGTAAATTGATGTTGTCCCAAATTATGTCAACATCGCTGTCGCTTCCCTGAAGTCTAAGGAAGGCTGCCGCAATTTTTCTGATTACAGGAGTCAGAAGTCTGCGGTAATATTCCAGTTCGGAAGTCAGAATATCCGCCTGCTGGGAGGACATTCTCTCGGTTGTTGACCAGTTAAGTCCCAGCAGAAAAGGCGGAACGGAAAGCTTTGCGATAAGCTGTTCCAATATCTGCCTTACAGGTACTTCTGTGTCAAAAAGCTGATTGTCTGCGCCGATAACTTTAATGTCTACATCTCCGACGGCTACAAAATCCCGTATGTCGCCGTTTTTAGCGGCGTTCATACCGTCAGACCACTCTTTTGCTATCTGCATTGCTCTGTCCTTGGTAAACGCCTTTTCGGATATGTCTCCCGTAGGCTTGTAGGTTACGGCGTATCTGACATTTCCGGCACGTTCGTAATTCTGACCGATACATCGGTATATTTTCATAAGTACGGAGCTTAAAGCGGGAAGTCCTCTGAGAATTGATACCCCCATAGTTTTCCCCGGCGGCGGATTCAGCGCAGAAAACAGAATAAGCTGAGGTTTTTCTAAAGTCTTAAGCTTGCCGTCAGACTGTTTTAAACAGTAAACAGGCAGCTCGGGACTGTTTCCGGGAAGAACTGCAATTTTAGAAGGATCGCCGTTGTAAAGAGCGGTAAGCTGCATGGTATCACTGTCAACCAGCATTTCTCCCACAGCGTTACCGTAAGTAAGCAGACTTTCAAGGAAACTGTCGGTAAAGCTTTGAATGGAGTGTCCGGTAAGACCAACGGGTATTTCCCCGGAAAAGCTGTCCATAATTTCCTGCATGCTTTCATCTCTGCACTGTATTTTGTAGCCCCCTGTAAGCCTTACGATCTTGCTGATAGCAGCGTCGATTACAGGAACAGTATATCTGAGACGGTCATAAAGTTCTTTTTCCCAGTGTTCCATTGAAGAATCAAAGGGTTCGTAAACATCGTGACTTCTTGAAGCGGAAAAGACAGCTGCCTCTCCTGAAGAAACTTTAGCGGAATTTTTCTTTTTAAAAATCTTCAATATTTCTCACCTCCTTTCACCGTGCTACGGAAACTGCAAAAAATCCGTCTGAAACAGGCGTATTCAAAGCCGCACTGACAAAATATCTCACATCGTCCATCGCATGGTCGTTTTCTTTCAGAGGAGTATCTCCTCCGGCTTTTTCATTCCAGCAGTACATGGCAAATTCACGCAGACAGTCAGTGCAGTCTTTTGAAAACATTATTGTTTTTGATTTCAAAGCGTCGCTTACTCTGCGTATACCTGAAACAACGTCGTTTTTTGCCGGAATCACATTAAATTCACCGTGACGGCGAATGCACTCGATAAAGCTTGCCGCAGAAGGGTCAGCCACAACATATTCAATACTGCGGTTTCCTGCAAGCTCGGAAAGTCCCTTGTAATGTTCCTCGTCAGTTCTTGAAATACCCTCACGCCGTGAGTCGTAGTAGTACTCGTCAAGCCTGTACCATACTCCGTTACAGTGTCCCCATAAGCCGAATGATGAGGGATTAACAGTGCCGTAGTCACAGGAAATTATAAACCTATCGCATTCCGGCGGACTTTCAAATACATGCTCTGATTCCTTAAACATAGGATAAACAACGCCGCTTGCGGCAGTCCATTTGCCCAGAATAAAGCGTTCGTAGAAAACACCGGAATAAAGCCGTTTGTATCTTTCCCTTACCGCTTTTGTAAGCGACGGATTGTCTTTCATGGTAAAATGAACATAAAGAGCATTTTTTTCATCATGTTTTTTTATCCAATCTCTGTAAAACCAGTGATAAGGGTGATCGGGATTGCAGTTGAACCACAGCTTGGAGCCGGCAAGCGAACACCTTGCAACAGCCTGTTCAACAAATGAACGGGGCATTAAAGCAACTTCGTCGAGAAGAACTCCGCCCAAAGTAATACCCTGAATTAGTGAAGCGGAGCTTTCGTCACGTCCGCCGAAGAAATAGAATCTGTTGCGTCTGCCGCACAATTCTATGTCAATGTAGCTTTTGCTGAGCTTTTCAATATAGGTAAATCCCATAGCTCCTAAAGTACCTAAAAGTGGTTCTACAAGATTACGCCGCAGGGACGTAACGGTTTTACCGCAGAGTGCAAAGGAACAGCCGTTGTAGCATGTCATTGCCCAGCTTACAAATCCCATTGACATGCATAATGTTTTACCGCTTCTGACTGCCCCATCGCAGATTATTGCGTCTTTATTTTTGTATGATGGGTGAGTCCACCAGCCTATTGTAAGACGCTGTTTGGCAGAAAATGTTTTAAATTTCACTTTTCCGATTCCGCCTCCATTCCGGTAAGAGCTTCAAGAAGATTTGAAGCTGCATCAGAACTGTTGTCATTTGACGCAAATTCGTACATTTTTTCCATTGCCTTTTGCCTGTCAAACAGCTTAACTTCAACTCCGCCGCCCTTAACTCTTTTTATTTCAGAAACGTTAAAAAGGTCAAGGGAAGAAATTTTTTCCGGAGTCGGCATTTCCTCCGAAAATACTAAGTAAACAGCATCATTGGAGCTTCCGAAAGCCAGCCTTTCCAAACCTGCTTTTACCAGATAAGAAGGACCTACAGTATCAGACATGAGTGAAGAAATGTTATTACGATACTTTTTCTGTCTTAAAATACTCATTCCCTCAGTCAGAGCTGTATCCGAAGAAAATCCTGCCCGAACAGCCGCTTCAAAAATGTTTCCCAGCTTAGCGTAATAGCAGCAAAATAGCTGTTCTTTTGAAGTTTTTTTGTTATCAGTCATAAATACCTCCTGTCAATTAAATTGAATAAATGAAAAACATTTAAAAACGTCTTTCACCAATGGGCAAAAATAGGTGTTTTTTTGCATATAAATATACAAATAAGAAAAAAATAATTTATAGTTTCTGCGTTTTGCACTATTTTAAATATAAAAATAAAGCTATATCCGTCATTTTTGACAAACATAACTTTTTTTCAAAAAAAGTGTTGACTTTTCAGATAAAAGAGAGTATAATAATAAAGTCGCATGAAGCGGTAATAAAAAAACGACTAAAACAACAAAAAATGGCGGCATAGCTCAGTTGGCTAGAGTACTCGGTTCATACCCGATTGGTCGTTGGTTCAAATCCTACTGCCGCTACCATAAGGCCCGTTGGTCAAGAGGTTAAGACACCGCCCTTTCACGGCGGAATCATGGGTTCAATTCCCGTAC
>CATKAZ010000145.1 GCA_949745795.1 uncultured Oscillospiraceae bacterium
AATACATTTGAAAATTGTACAAATCTTTCAGAAGTAAATATTCCGCAAGGTGTTATTAATATTCAAAATTCAGCATTTAAAAATTGTGGTTTAATTAGTATAATATTACCCGAAGGAATAAAAAATATTGAAGGTAACGCCTTTAGTGATTGTCCTTATCTGAAAAGTGTAACAATTCCAGAGGGTGTTAAAAAAATTGGTTGGGCAGCATTTGCTGCAACAGCTTTGGAGACAGTATATATTCCTTCAAGTGTTAAAAGAATCGAAACATATGCATTTAATGAATGCATGGAATTAAAAAATGTAACTATTTCAGAAGGGGTTGGAGAAATTGGTGGTAGAGTATTCCAAAGAACAGCTTTAGAAACAGTGAATATTCCTTCAAGTGTTAAAGTTATTGAAGAACATGCATTTAACGAATGCAAAGAATTAAAAAATGTAACTATTTCAGAAGGTGTTGAAGTAATTGGTAAAGCAGCATTTGCCGCAACAGCTTTGGAATCAGTAAATGTTCCTTCAAGTGTTAAAATAATAGAAATACATGCATTTAATGGATGTAGACTATTAAAAAATGTGGTTATTTCAGAAGGGGTTGAGTATTTAGGAGTATCAGTATTCGAATCAACAGCCTTAGAGGAAGTTGAGATACCTTCAAGTGTCCAATATATATCCGATTTAGTTTTTTACAATTGCAGTAAACTAAAAAAAGTAACCTTTAAATCAAATAATCTTGTTTATTATGGTGATTGGGTATTTTTATCATGCAATAATATAGAAGTGTTTGTACCAAGTGAATCGGTTGATTTTTATTCTAATTGGTTATCACAATATAGTAATATAACTATATATGAAATAGGTAAAGAGGAGGGGTAAAATGAATAAAATAGTTCGTATTTTGATTAATTCATTAGAAGTTTTACTTTTATTATTTCTTATTATTTTTAATTTTAATTTTAATAATGTTTCAGCTGCTAATGAAATAAATATTGTGAAAGATTTTTCGTATAGGATTGTTAATGGTGAAGCAACAATAACTGGACCCATTGGTTGTGGAATTATTACAGAAATACCTAGTGAAATAGATGGTTATCCTGTTACTAAAATTGGATATGAAGCATTCTTGAGGAATGATTGTTATTATGAGGATTTGATAATACCTGAAGGTGTAAGAGAGATTGAAACCAGAGCCTTTTATGATGGTAGAATAGGAAAGAGTATATTAAATCCTGAAGTGGCTAATAATGTGGTTCATAATATAACTATTCCAAAAAGTGTAACTAAAATTGAACTTGAATCTATAGGGTGTACTAGACATACATTTTATACATTGTATACAGATTATGGAAATGTATATTGGATGCCTAACCATCTATATCTTATAATTCGAAATGAAGTAATTAGAGGATATAAAGGAACAGCCGCTGAAACTTATGCTAAAGAGAATGGTATCACATTTATTGCTCTTGATGACGAACCGACAACAACTGCTCCTGTTACCACTGGAACAACAACAGAGACAACAGTTGTAACAACACAAACAACTGCTGTTTCAAGTGCATCGGTAACTTCATCTGTTTCTGCAACTTCGACTGCGGAAACAACTACGGTTATGACAACGGTTACAACTCCTGATGTTACAGAAAATGTAAAAGGAGATGCCAACGGAGACGGCAAGCTGACTGCAAACGATGCAGCATTTATCGCAAAAGCACTTGCAGAAGCGTCAATTAACAGTAAAAAAATAATAGCCGAGGATTATTCAGCAATGGATTTCAATCAAGACGGTAAAGTTACAGCTAAAGATGCCGCAGATATTGCAAGATATTTGGCAGAACAGTCGATAACATAAGTATTATTATAATTAATTCTCTAAAACATATAATTTAAATATTTTATGAAAAACGGAACTGGAAGGTATGTCCAGTTCCGTTTTTAATTTTATCCAATCGTTATTATAAATAGATAAATAATCTAAGAATAAGCGGAGGTAAAAATGGATAGAAATTCAGAATAGGAAAAAAGAATTAAGGCAGCAGCACAGGCTTAGCGGCATAAATTCCAACGAGCCTGCTGTTTTTTCAAAAGAATCTGCAAGCCGCTGAGCAGCATTAACGCTTGTCTGAGCGAG
>CATKAZ010000146.1 GCA_949745795.1 uncultured Oscillospiraceae bacterium
AGGCTATCGAACAAGCGATAAAACCGTCAGGAAACTGATGCGCGATATGGGTCTGTTAAGTATTCGTCAGGACGCCAAGTCGATTTATGATAAGGAACAACGCAAATTTAAAAACCGTCTTAATCAACAGTTTAATGTTTCTGAGCCAAACGAGGTTTGGGTTAGTGATGTTACATATTTTCGCTGGAAAGAGAAGAACATTTATATTTGTGCTATTATTGATTTGTATGCCCGAATGGTAGTTGGCTATAAAGTCGGACTTAAAAACAGCACACAATTGATCAAGAGTACGTTTAAGGTGGCTCATGAACTTAGGCGTCCAAAGAAAGGCTTAATATTTCATACCGATCGTGGCAGTAACTACCGTTCCAAGTCATTTGGCGATTATCTTAAATCGTTAAGTGTGACACAATCATTTTCGCGAGCATATTTGCCGTATGACAATTCCGTTATGGAATCGTTCTTTTCTTCATTAAAGCGTGAAGAACTTTACAGAACAAAATACCGTTCCGAGAAAGAACTCAGAACGGCAATCGACAACTATATGCTATTTTACAATGAGAAACGTCCGCACGCCAAAAATGGTTATAAAACGCCTTTAAGGAAAGAGACTGAGTACCGCGAACGTCAAAAGTGACACCCAGAAAATAGATATCGCTTTAACATTCCCCGGTATTATGCGGATTTACACTATTTCAAATCAGACTCCGGTGGTTCGGATTCCATCTTTTTCATGTTTAGTATCCGATTTTGAGCTGTTTGGGATTTGATGTCTATTTTGAAATCCGGATTGAGCAACCGTAAAACCGCATTGTAAAAGGGACTATAACAAAAAAACCTGTCGTTGTCCGAACCTTGGGGGTTCAGATTTCGACAGGTGTCCAACTATTTATATCCCCAAAAGTGATAATCCATTATTAATAACCTTTAATGTGCTATCAAATAAATGCAAATTAACTCTATCATATAAAGTTAATATTTCTATCAGTTTTATAATATATTTTACAATTTTTTTGCATTTAAAATCTCTTGTATTAATAGGCAAATTTTTTTCCATTGAATATGCTGAAAACGCACAAATCAAATGTTTAGCTAACAAAACGTCTGAAGCATGTATTGAACTATCTGTTGTAACAATACTCTTTGCACTTTCTAACCATTTAATAATTTTAACATATTCTTCAATATCAGTTTTAGTAAAATAGTCAAGAACAATTTCTTCTGAATTGTCATATGATAAATACTTTAATTTAAGGGCAGAATAGGCAATTCTTTTATCTATTAAAAACTTATTGCAAACTTCCTCGATATACTGATCAACAGAATGAAAAATTCCTTCTCTAATTTCATCAACTGCTTCTGACGGTATTAAGCTTTTTACATCATTAAAATAAATTGGTATAATGTGAGCACGTGCATCTTTTTTTAGCAAATTTAATGAATCATTAATAACTGCTTGTTGACGCAAACTCACTACAGAAAATACATAGTCTGATTGGAAAGATAATTGAGAAAAATATGCAGTATTTGATAATAAATATGATGAACCATCATTACATAAGTGTTTTTGATAAGCATCTTCTTCAATGAGAAAAATATTTGCATTTTTTAATGCATCTGATTCATAATCTAAAATGTCGATTTTAATTCCCGCATCACCTAAAGTACTTAAATGCCCAGAAACGCATATATTACAATAATCCCGCACTAAACAATGTTCATTAATTATTTTATTTTCTTGTGTTAACTTATTGCATTTAGGAAACATCTGTTCCAATTTATTAATATGTTTAAATTTTTTAATTTTATTTAGCGCTATACAATACACCCATGCACAAACATGATCATTTTTTCCACCAAATAAATTTTTATTTTTGTTCAAAAAATCCATTACTAAATTAACATTTCGTGAATTATCTGATACTAAATAATGTGTATGGGTGATAGCTCCATGTAACTTAAGATAGTTTAGCAAAGCATTTCCAATTATGGAACTCCTAAAAGTCGCCATATTAATTGGATAAACTGGAGTTAAACTTGTATGTTCAATCAAAATATTATAATTTAAATTTTGGGCAATACCAAATTTTGCATTCCCTTTAACAGCACTATTCACTATTTCAACTATTAACTGATCTGATATTTTAATATTTATGTAGTTCCCAATGCAAACATATTGTATATCACCATCTGTTTTTGGAGTATATGTTGGTTTTGTTTTTAGTCGAATAGAACAAGTGTATATATCATACGGCTTTCTAGGAAACCATTCAATCTCTTGTAAATTATTAATATCTATATTAATGTTTAATTTATTAATTATCCAATGATCAAATTCATTCATACTAACACCCTTTTTTCTTGCTGTTTTTCTTAATTTTGGTGGGAAATAAAGTTGAATCTATACTTTGAATGGTATATTTTCTTTTTAAAAATTCATAACAAACCTTTCCTATACTTGAAATTATAACTACAGCAATACCTAAAATTGAAAATAACATTGTTGTATTTAATATCTTCATTACATTAATTGCTTTAAACAATTGCAAAATGACCAAAGTAATAAAAATTAATATAATTATAACACAACAAGTATAAACATTAATTTTGTTTTGAACAAGTAGTTCTTTAAGCTTAATAGCTTCTTCTGCATAATTCTTACATTTTAATTCGAGATCAAGTCTTCTAGCCCTTTCAGTTACTTCTATGTTTGGATTTAACCAAACTACCATATGATAAACCTCATTTGTTGGCTTTTTTCCCAAATCCCATGTATCATAAGCTTCTATCAAGGACAATGCGTAAAATACAGTAGAATACGAAGAGTGTAAAAAGCTCCCATCATTTAATACTTTATTTGAGTCACACATCCAGCACAATGATTTAAATACCATAATATCGTCGTGGTCATATTCTTCCGCAGATTTAGAAGCCACCAAATAACTCCATAAAATCCCACAAGAATCCGCAACGCTATTATCTGTAATACCACCATTACCTTGTATTTTTTCAATATAATTTAATCCTGATAAAATAGCCGCATTGGCAGATTTTTTTGTCTCTGAATTAGAACTATGCAGCACAAAAGAAGACAAACCACAGATTACTTCTCCTATGTTAAATACACTTCCCCAATTTTCAACTTTAAAGGTGTTGTCTCCTTCAGTTGTATTAAAGGCAGCACATTGTAGTAACATATTTGTAATAGTTTCAATTATTTCATCAATATTAATACTGTTTTTGGCAAGAAATTCGTCATTATATTTTCCCTTTACACAAATTAACACAGAAAGAGTGACAGCTAAATCGGTTGAATCCGCCGTAAGATATCCTTCTACGGATTTCCAATTTACCCCTTGTTTTATCAACCATCTTGTAATTTTCATTGTATAGTCATCTATTTTTTTCTTTTCATCATCTGTAAACAAATTAGAATACTGATCACAACAATTTATAATACTCCTTAAAACAACTGCTGTATCCCACGGAGCACTATCCCAACTCATTTCTTCAGAGCTTTCGCTTAAAAGACTATCAATCATCCATCTAACCGTGTTTACTACTTTAGGTTCTATTAATTTTGCAATTTCATCTGGAATTTCTAACTTACTAACTCGTAATAAAAAGTCCATCGCTAAACTACATTCCCAAAAACTACCGCTGATCTGAGGGATCAAATATCCAGATGGCTTATCATCAATCATAAACCATTTAGCTACTGGAATTATATATTCTTTTAATAATTCATCCCTAAAAATATTATCACTAAATTTGTAAAATGGTTTCATTTATATAATCTCCCTTTCTGCGAAAGGCACCAATCGGATATGAAAAGTGCTTTCGCTCAATAAAACGATATACTATAATAGTAGCTGAGAAAAACGGTCAACTACAGAAACTGATGAGGAAAGTGGCGGGGTTGAACATAGGCAACCCCGTATTTATATATGGTTCGTTTCTCCGTTAAGGCATCAATAAATGGTGCAAACAAACAGAGATTATAAAATGTAGATATCACGAATATTCTTAAATTACATAAATATTACACCCAATCTAAATAATTGTCTGAATAGGAAACCCATACTGTTTTAATCTGAGTATATTCTGTAATAGCCTCTTTCCCAAACTCCCTGCCGTATCCAGAATTTTTATATCCACCAGCTGGAGCACCAGGAAATTCGCAGAAAATAGTATTGCATTGCATTATTCCGCACTTTATTGAAGAAGCAAGCCGATGCATTCTATCTATATCTTTCGTCCAAACAGATGCCGCAAGTCCATACTCACTGTTATTTGCAAGGCGAATAGCATCCTTTTCGTCTTCAAAAGTGGTAACAGTTAATACTGGACCAAAAACTTCGTCTGTAAACAACTCACTGCTGGGACTAATGTTGTCAAATATTGTAGGACAAACATAATAACCTATTGTAGGTAATGTTCTTTCATTTCCTAAAACCATTTTTTCGCTACGCTCGATTGCACGCTTGAGGTATCCATTAACTTTATCATACTGTGCTTTTGATACCAATGGTCCTAAAGTCGTTTTTTCATTTGTAGGATCTCCTATCACAATTCTACTAGCTATTTCTTTTAACTTTTCTAATAATATGTCATGAACACCCTTTTCAACAATTATTCTTGTAGCAGCCGTACACGTTTGACCTTGATTAAAGAATGCACAAAAAGCAATAGCTTTGGCTGCACCATCAATATTAGCATCATCAAAAACAACAACAGGAGCCTTACCACCTAATTCAAATGTACAATTCTTAACATTATTATTTGAAATATTATTAAGAATAAGTTTTGCAGTTTGCGTGCTACCAGTAAAAGTAATCTTATTAATGTTTGAATTTGCCACAAGAGCATTTCCTGTTGTTTCACCAGAACCATTAAGAACACTAACTAGCCCTCTAGGAATTCCAGGAACATTTGCAATTATCTCCGCTAATCTCAAAGCAACCAATGGAGTTTCTTCCGCTGGCTTTAATATACAAGCATTTCCAGTTGCAATAATAGGCGCAATTTTTGCAGTATTGTTAAACAACGGATAATTCCATGCTGTAATAGCCGCAATAACGCCATAAGGTTCACGCTTAGTAAAAACAAGCTTTTCGTTACCGAACGGAATTGTAACTCCTTCAATTTTGTCGGGAAGTCCTCCAAAATATCTATACATTCTAACAACTGCTTCAATATCTTCAGTTGCATCCAAGATAGGACGCCCAGCATCCTGAACATCAATGTTGACCAATTCTTCTGAATGCTCCTCAATCGCATCTGCAATTAAATTGATTAAGTGTCCACGAGTAATTACATCAATTTGATTCCACTCCTTAAAAGCAATTTTGGCTGCATCAATAGCTGCAGATATATCTTGCTCGTTTGCTTCAGGGATGGTCGCAATTACCTCTTGAGTAGCAGGATTAATACTTTGAAAAGTCTTATTCCCAAATGAGTCATGATGTTCACCACCATAAAAATGTCTAGTGTCCAAAGTTATAGCCTTCATATTAAATTCCCAGTATAATTAAATCAATTCCCTAGCAAAAAGATTCAATTACACATATCCTTTCTAAAAAATGAAAATATGTCAAAATGTAATATCTTTACCGCAACGGAGAATAAGGCAACGCTAGGGAGTTACCTGAGCGCCGCTACGGGTTTGGCGAATGGGGAAGAACCCCAAATGGAATGGGATCGTCCTTTGGAAAACAAAGGCGATAAACCCATTCTGAACTCATTGAAAAGTTCTGCAGTCTATTTCATGATTTTTTCCTACAGCGGCATAGTGCCGACTGGTTATCGGAGGTTTTAGCTGCAGGCTTTTTCCTTGTATGGTTATGAGACGAGAAATCATAAAGCAAAACACCTTATGATGTCAAAGAAAGGCTCAAAGTATCTTCATTATGCCTTGTTTCAGGTCGCCCACATTATCTGGTAGCACGATTCTATATTTCGGACTTATTATAACAAGAAAAAGACCGAAGGCAAGCACAACCATGTTATCCTTGGGCATATCCAGAAAAAGCTTTGTCGTGTCATTTATTCTATGTTGGCTCCAATTTATTTTTTGTTGTCTCATATGAAAATAGAATGGGACCATCTTTATACCGATTATTTATTATTGAAAATCCGCTTTTACCTCTACCGCCAAATGGAACATGTGCATCCATTGCCTCTGTCTGCATCACAGTTCCACTCGTTACAATATGAGGAAATTCATTGAATAGGTTCAAGTTAACATCACCAAGTACAATTATACCAAATTTGTATTCACTTAATAATATAGGGGATAAGTCATTTTCGTCCGAATATTTAGCAATAGTAAAAATAGGGCAAAACTTTTCACTATTAAGCGCTTGACTATTTATATCAACTTCAAAAGCAGATAAAATACAACCATTTTCTGTGCGATCAAATATGCATTTTTCTGACCTTTTTATGTCTGCATACCTTTTCTTAATTTCATCATTTATTGCATCAAATGGTGGGTAAATATCAGCACTCTTATCTCCAAATTTTCCCAACTTTAATTTTGATAGTTTTTCACTTAATGACTTTAAAAATTCATCATAGATTGATGCGTGTACTATTATCTTTTCGGAACACAAGCAGTCTTGCCCACTATTATATATTCGTGATTCAATAACAACATCAACTGCTTTATCTATACTGTGTATCCCCCTTCCAAGTATTATTGGATTATATCCAGAACCACAATATATTAAATGTTTAGCATTTGGAATATTATCTATTATATCTTTCAAATGATCATATGCACCAGTAAACAAAATGCCGCTCGTGGTTTTATCCGTATAAGCGCTTGATATAAATTCATTTCCCGTGCCTAAAAACAAAGAAATTCCTAAATCCTTAAATTGCGGATATGTATTATAGAATGCAACAACATAAGAAGCTGTATGTTTAGACGGTCTAACAATGACTTCATTTCCACCTAAAGCAATTCCACATGAATAAAGAACAAATGAATATATCGGATTATTAAATGGCAAAGAAACCCGATAAAGACCAATCGGCTCACGCTCGTTAATAAATTTCAATTCCTTGTCATAATTAGCTAAAATTCGAATGGTCTTTTCTACTTCATCAACTGCAGTATTTAAAGGCTCAATTTCACACAAAAAATTTACCCAATAATCCTTATCGCGCTTCATCAAATTACTTGCACTTTTTAATTGTTTTAAGCATTCATTTCTTTTTTTCATTATGTTCATAATTATATCCTACTATTGTAGTTCTATAAAGTAATACAGAATAACAGGAAAAAGCTTACCAAACTTTATAAAACCCTAATCCTCCATTTTGATTTATTCGTTCCAACCCGTTTCAAGCTTTACCTAGCCGATTTTGCGGTAATACCAATTCATTTTTCACTGCCCAAATCCATTTGTGACTATGCACGCTATCACCTTCAGACTATTAACAATCTCATAGTTCGTCGTGCAAATTATCTTCTTAAGACGTTGAATTATGCATTGAATTTTGACATAAATCAACAAATATCTGACAAACAGTATAAAAACGGAATAAAATGCAATTCGCAAGAAATATTCCATTTTTTTCGCAACACATAATTTCTATGTCAAAACAAAATGAAATTCATGCAGCTAAACAATCAAGAAATAAAATCAGGATTTAATCCAATCACATTCTATATCCGCCTTGTAAGCAGCTTCGCTTACTTGTGCAGTTAAGTAAGATAATATACAATTATCCGCTTTTGCTAATAACAGTTGACCATGCACCATTTTCAATATACTGTCCATTCCGTCAAACACAACATAAAGTTTACTAACG
>CATKAZ010000147.1 GCA_949745795.1 uncultured Oscillospiraceae bacterium
ATGTGGTCGCAAATATCACGCAAAGGGGGGGGTGTTAATGACAGTATTATTTTTTGGCAGGGGTGGAACATTGAAACATTTAAACTTTTCAGTGAACTAATTAAAGAAAAGGTTATACACCGTGAACCATGCCAACCGTTTATTTATTTTCTTGATGGAAAAGTCCTTACATATCCAATTGTTAAAACTAATACCAAATATAAAGATGTACATTGGCTGCCGTGCGTGTTTATGCTTGGTGCTGATGATACTGTATAAGAAAGGCGAAAGTATATGACCAAAGAACAGCTAAAGAGATACAGAGCGTTAAAGTTGGAATTGCAGGATATAAATGCTAATGTCGGGGATTCAACTATTCATGACAGTGTTAAAGGGTCACAGAAAGAATTCCCATGGACGATTGGTACAAGGCACGTTGAAGGTGTTCCTGATGAAGACTATAGCTTGTTGGTTAGAAAGTCTGATGTTAAATCGCAGATAAAAGAGATTGAGGAGTTTGTTAATAAAATACATAATTACAAAATAAAAAAGGCAATTCAGATTTATTACATTGACGATATAGAATCGGGAGAAGACAAACCTACCTGGGAAAAAATCGCAGACGAATTTAATGACGGCTCTACTGGAGATTCCATTAAGCAATCAGTAAGCAGATATATAAGAAAAAATTAATAAAATGTCACGAATGTCACACATGTCACAAATCAGTGTGTTATAATTATAATAAGGAATGATATAAAGTTATCATTTCTAGATTTTAATGTCGTTCATTTTTATAATCCTTTCTGAAAAAAAGAAAAGCAGAGGTCAATCCTCTGCTTTATTTCTGCATAATTCATCGAGCGAAACGCCGAGAGCATCGGCAAGCTGCGGTATAGTAAAGCCTTTTTCTTTACGAATTTTTTTTAAATTCATTTTATCTCCAAATAATGGGAGCAGCTAAAAAGCTACTCCTTGTTTTTATTATCGCTGTCTTTCCCTCTGGCTTCTTCAAGCAATGCAATTACTTTATCGCTTTGATTGTTTTTAAGCATTTCAAGAATCATTGCAATCAGAAGATCAAACTCTTTACTTGTCATATGCTCACCTCCTTTTTATGTATATATTATACCACATTAAAAGGTGGTTGTCAAGCTTTTTTTAATATAAATTACAGGAGATATAAATGTTTACAGTACAGCAAATCAAACACATGATAAACACAAACAGCCTGCACAGGTTCTACAATAGCAGAGCATGGCGCAGACTTTCCCACGAGGTTATGAGAGAACAGCACAATGAATGTCAGATGTGCAGGGAGTGCGGAATATACAGTAAAGCGGTTGTTGTTCATCATGTAAATTATGTACGCAAACGTCCTGACCTAGCTTACAGCAAAACTTACATTGACTGTGAGGGCAGGGAGTGTAAACAGTTGGTTGCTTTGTGTCATGACTGTCATGAGAAAATACACGAACGCGGAGCGTATAAGAAAATAAATAAAAATAAATTTGTAAACGAGGAAAAATGGTAACCCCCGGTCGAAAAAAATGACTTTTCTAAGGGGGACGAACACCGCAGGGGAATTTATACATTTAATCTTTGAAGAATTTTGGAAATGGGGGTGGTGTCATGCAGGAAATTGAATTTGACCCGAAAATGTTTAAGCAGTCGAGAAAATATAAAGCCGTGAGGAAAGATTTGTTAGACCAGTTAAAATTAAAGGGAGCTGACACTCCCGCCTTTCGTGACTTGGTGGAAGATTACATGTCATTGTGGCTTACCAAAGAATTACTCCGAGCCGATATTGAAAATACGGGAATCCGAGTTGAATATAACAACGGCGGCGGGCAGAAAGGGTACAAGGACAATCCGAGTATAGAGCGTCAAATCAAGGTCAATGCGCAAATGCTTAAACTTCTTTCAGAGCTTGATATTAAAACAAGCAATATTATGAGTGAAGTAGAAGAGGAACTGTAAAATAAATATTCATATTAAACAATACATTGACCTTGTACGCAGCGGAACAATTGAAGTATGTCAAGAGCAAATAAAGCTTTGCGGTTACATTGAACATGTTTTTGAAACGGAGGATATACATGTTAACGAACAGCAGTTAGAAAAATATTTAAGCTATCAGAAGTACTTTCCGTATAAGCTTTTTGAGTGGGAAAAATTTGTATTTGCATTGCATAACTGCACATACCGAAGTGACGGTGAATTGCGTTTTCCGGTATTATTTATTTATGTAGGACGTGGTGCAGGTAAAAACGGTTATCTTGCTTTTGAAGATTTTTGCTTGCTTACTCCTGCAAACGGTGTAAAGAAATATCATATTGATATTTTTGCAATGTCCGAAGACCAGGCAAAATCAAGTTGGCAAGATGTATACGATATTCTGAACGAAAAAGAAAGTGTTATGAAAAAACATTTTTACTGGAACAAAGAAGTTATCAGAAATCTGAAAACAGGTTCGGAATTTAAATACCGTACATCAAATCCGAAATCCAAAGACGGCGGACGTCCCGGAAAGGTTGACTTTGACGAATATCACGCATATGAAAATTACAAG
Source organism: uncultured Oscillospiraceae bacterium (assembly GCA_949745795.1). Classification (GTDB taxonomy): domain Bacteria; phylum Bacillota; class Clostridia; order Oscillospirales; family Ruminococcaceae; genus Porcipelethomonas. The sequence goes on from CATKAZ010000147.1 coordinate 2,552, forward strand.
CTGATAGACGTTGCAACAACGGGACTGGGTAAAAAACAATACCCAAGACGAACAATAATGTCAACTGACGGACTGGTTCGGGGCGGTCCTCTTGATGATTTGATTGAAAAATGCAAAAAAATCTTAGACGGGGATATACCGGATAATGGTACATTGCCTTTTTTATGCCGTTTGGATTCAGACGAGGAGGTTGACGATAAAGCAAAATGGACAAAGCCCAATCCGTCACTCCCTTATCTTCCGCATTTAAGAGCGGAGCTTGAGACAGAATATTTTGATTATATGCAAAATCCTGCCGCCAATACGTCCTTTGTTGCAAAGCGTATGAACCGTCCTCCGAAAGAGATGGAAAATGCAGTTACTTCATGGGATTATATACTGGCTACCAATCAGCCTATTGACGAAAAAGCATTATACGGTATGCCGTGCGTAGGCGGTATCGACTATATGAAGTCAACAGACTTTTTGGGTGCAGGACTTCTTTACCGTATCGGTAATAAAGATTACTGGATAACTCATACGTGGGTGTGCAAAAACAGTCCCGATTTAAAAAGGATAAATGCTCCGCTTGAACAGTGGGCGGCGCAGGGACTGCTTACATTCGTTGATGCGGTTGAAATATCGCCCGAACTTCCGACAGTATGGCTTGCAAATGAAGCGGCAAAACGCAATTCAAAAATACTTAAAATCGGTATTGATAATTACAGATATTCGCTGCTGTCAAAGGCATTGAGGAATATATATTTTTCAGCCGATAAGGATTTTAACAATGTAGTCAAGCTAAGACCATCAGACGAAATGATGAATATACCGATAATCACAAGCGGATTTGTCAATAACCGTTTTGTATGGGGAGATAATCCGTTAATGCGGTGGGCGTGTCAGAACAGCAAAACGGTAACATCTCCTGCCGGAAACATAACATACGGAAAGATAGAACCGAAAAGCCGCAAGACAGACCCGTTTAAGGCTTTTGTTGCGGCTGAATGTGTGTCTGAATGTCTTAACTCTTATGCGGAAAAAAGTGAAAGTACATTTGATATGGGCGTTATTATTTTTTAAATAATACATAATTTGACAAACCTGAATACCCGTGATATAATTAATTTGTGAATCGGGTGTCTGCATAAAACGGTAGGCGGTTTCTCCCTGACAAGGGAGGTGATAAGCCATGATGACATTTTCAGACTTATGTTTATTTGTCTCAATGCTTTCAGGCGTTATCGCTCTTGTTTACAAGGTCACTAAAGACCATTTTAACAAGAAGTAATTTCTTTACATAAAAAATAAAGAAACACCGCCCATCTGCCAAATGTAACGGTGTTTCTTTAAACCAAAACATTTCGGGAGAACCACTTATCGCAGTTACCCTTTTCACTTTTATTATACCACAATTTCATAAAAAGTCAAGCGTTCTTTATAGGGCGCTTTTTTTATACCATGAAAGGCGGCGAACATGAAAATAATTGACTGGTTCGGAAGAATCTTTACAAAATCGCAAAAGACGGTAATATTAAGCGAATATCGAAACGACCTACAAAACAGTATTGCTCTTGAATCCTTTGCACTGTTCACAACGATTGAGATGATAGCGTCATTAATTGCAAAATGTGAGTTTAAAACCTACAAAAGCAATAAGGAATTTAAAGGTTATGAATGGTATTCCCTTAACGTCAAGCCTAATAAAAACCAAAACAGTACGGCATTTTGGCAGGAAACCATCAGCAAGCTTTTATTTTATGGTGAAGTTTTAATTGTCAATGTAAGCAATCAGCTGATTATTGCAGACGATTTTCAAAAGGACGAATTTGCGGTAAAGGAAAACGAATTTACACAGGTTTCAAGAGGCGATATGACTTTCAGCAGAAAATTTAAAATGTCTGATGTACTGTATTTGCGGTATTCAAACAATGATGCAATGAGTATCATTAACAATATTTTCTGTATGTATGAAAAACTTATTGAAAGCGCCTCCGACAAATATATCAAAGCAGGAGGGCAGAAAGGCATTCTTGAAATTTCAGCCCTTGCACAAGGTGACAAGGATTTTGAAAAGAGATATACTAAGCTGACGAATGAACAATTTAAGTCCTATTTCAAAGAAAAAAATGCTGTTCTTCCATTGTGGGAGGGTATGAAGTTTGTCCCTACAACATCGGACAGTGCAAAGAAAACCACAAATGAAATTACCGATATTTCAAAACTGGTAGACGATGCTATGAGCAGAGCGGCACAGGCGTTTAAAGTCCCTCCGGCATTGGTACGAGGTGACGTTGCAGGGATAAAAGATGCGGTCGATATGCTTTTGACCGTATGCATAGACCCGCTTGCGGATATGATAGGCGAAGAATTGACAGGTAAGAAATTTTCTCCCGATGAGGTTATAAACGGTCAATATATCGGTGTGGATACAACGTGCATAAAACATATTGATATTTTTGATATTGCAGCCGATGTAGATAAACTGATTTCAAGCAGCCTGCTGTCCCCTGATGAAGCGAGAGTGAAAGCCGGACTTAATCTCACAGGCGAAGAATGGGCGCAAAAACATTACATGACTAAAAATTATTCTAATTCGGAAAGCGGTGATTTAAATGAAAATGAGTAAGGAAAATATAAAACTTAAATGTAATAAAAATTTCTGGCAGTTGGCACGGGATAACGAGACAGGTGCTGCAAACCTATATATTTACAGTAATGTCGAATCGGACGGTATTAATTTCTGGACGGGTGAAAAGATTCAGTCTGAAACCTCCGCACAGCATTTTCGTGAGGAACTCGACAAGCTTGGCAATGTCAATCAGATTAATGTATACATCAATTCCAAAGGCGGAGACGTGGGCGAGGGCATAGGCATTTACAGTCAATTGAAACGCCACAAGGCGCATAAGACAGCGTATATTGACGGTTATGCTTGTTCTATTGCAAGCGTTATACCAATGGCGTGTGACGAAGTAGTGATGTCCCCTCCTGCAACTATGATGATACACCCTGCGTGGAGCGTTGCCGCAGGAAATGCGGCGGAACTCAGAAAATGCGCTGACGATTTAGACAAGATAACCGAAAGTACTAAGCAAGCGTATTTGCTGAAATCAAACGGTAAAATCAGTGAAAAGGAACTAAACGAACTTATGAATGCCGAAACGTGGCTGACCGCCCAAGAGTGCATAAAATACGGACTTGCAAATAAGCTTTTAGGCGAAGATGAATCCGACCCGGGTAATGAGGACCCTGACGATAATCAGGAAGATGAACCGTCTGACAATCCTGACGGTGAAAACGAACCTGACACGAAAAAAGAAAACGGAGATTTTACTGATAAGGCAATGAGCATTATCGGTAATTTTTTTATGTAAATGAAAGGACGGTATACTATGATTAATCTTGACAACATCAAACAGAAGAAAAACGACATAATGACGGCGCTTTCCGCTGCCGTTAAAAACAATGACACTGCCGCTTTGCAGAAATCCATGAACGATTGGCAGGACTTTTTGACGGAGTCTATAACGGCAGAAGCAAGCGGGATTTTAGGCACGGCTGACAGTACAATTCTTGCGGCAAGAGGGGTAAGACAGCTTACATCTTCCGAAACTAAATTCTATGACAGCTTTATTACTGCCGCTAAACAGGAAATTACTTCCGGTTCGGTAATTACGGGAATCGGCGACATTCTTCCGGAAACTGTTATTGAAGCGGTCTTTGAGGACATGAAACAAAGTCATCCGCTTCTTGACGTAATAAACTTCCAAAATACAACAGCTGTCACAAAGCTTGTATTGAATAAAAAGGGCGAACAGTCGGCTACATGGGACGTGCTTAATTCTCCTATCACCAAACAGCTTGACGGTGAAATCGAAGTGATTTCCATGACCCTTGCAAAGCTTACGGCGTATATGTTTGTGACATTCGATATGCTTGACTTGGGTCCTGCATGGGTTGACAGATACGTTCGTGAAACTCTTTCGGAAGCTCTCGCCGCTGCTCTTGAAACTGCAATGATTGACGGTACAGGTGTAAATCAGCCAATCGGCATGACAAGAAATTTTACAGGCTCTTTAGATGCAACAAACGGTTATTCAAGAAAAACAGCAAAGAAAATAACTGCTTTTGACAAGGAAACCTATGGTACTCTTCTTTCAACTCTTGCTTCAAATCCAAACGGCGGAACAAGAACGATTTCCGAAGTAATCTTGATTGTAAATCCCGTGGACTATTTTACAAAGATAATGCCTGCTACAACAGTGCTTGCTCCTGACGGCACTTACAGAAACGATGTATTCCCGTTCCCTACTAAGGTTATTCAGTCTGTGGGGGTTCCTGCAAATCATGCAGTTATCGGTCTTGCAAAACGCTACTTCATGGGTATGGGCACTGCAAAGGGCGGTAAACTGGAATATGACGATTCGTATAAATACCTTGAAGAACTCAGAACATACAAAATCAAGCTTTACGGTACAGGTAAGCCGCTAGACACAAATGCGTTTATCTATCTTGATATTTCAAATGTCAAGGACGTTTTACCGACATTCAAGGTTGTAAATGAAACGACTGCATCAGACGGCGGTACACAGGCTAAGGAGTGATTTAAATGTCTCTCCTTGAAGAATTAAAAAATTATCTTGACATCACCTGGGAGGACGAAGGCACTGACGAAAAGCTTGAGGGAATATTAATCCGTGCTGAAAATATTCTTACGGGATATGCAGGAGAAGCGTTAATTTATGACAGTACTCAGGAAACGGAAAAGCAGCTTCTTTTTGACTGCTGCCGATACATTTACAATAATTCTTTAGAAGATTTTAAAATTAATTTCGGTGCGGAGCTGATTATGCTCCGTGCCAAATTTTCTGTTAAGGCGGTGGACGAAAATGCCGAAGTTTCAGAAGTTTAACGACGGTATTGCGGAAATTTATTCCGTTGAAAATATAGCCGAAAAG
>CATKAZ010000148.1 GCA_949745795.1 uncultured Oscillospiraceae bacterium
ATAATACTTTCTTTTCCCTGTTTTAAGCTTGGCAAGCGTCTGCCTTGAATCGCTTGTCAATGTAAGAAATCCGGTCAGTTCTCCCGACTCCTTTACATTTACAACGATTTCTCAACCATTGCAAAGTCCGAAAAGCTTTGAACACCAAAACCATCAAGGCATATCAAATTGATTTAAGCAATTTGCCGAATTCACAAATAATACCTTTTCCAAAGATATAATTTGCTATTATATCGACATGCTTCACGAACAGTTTAAGCCAAAGACGATAAGGCGAAAAATCGCTTCAGTAAAAGCTTTTACCCACTATCTTTTGATTCAAGAAGTTATCGAGATCAATCCGTTCAATAAAATTGACATTTCCTTTCAGGAGCCAACAATTCTCCCTAAAACGATTCCACTCAATGTGATCAACAATCTACTTACCTGTGCTTACAATTCATTGTCACAAGCTGAAACAGACTACCAGAAACGTTGCACAACTCGTGACATTGCAGTTCTTAAAATTCTCTTTGCAACCGGAGCCAGAGTATCTGAAATTTGCAATCGGACACCTTCATCTGTAGACTTGACCAATCACACAATCAAGATTTTCGTAAAAGGTTCTAAGGAACGCATGATTCAAATCGAAAATGATGATGTTTTAAAGCCACTCCAAACCTATTACGATTTGTTCCAAGAAGACATAAAGTCATGCGGATTCTTTTTTGTCAATAAGCTGCACCATCGCCTTACCGAGCAGTCGGTTCGTGAAATTATCCGAAAGTATACGGCTATGACAGAGTATAATATTCACATTACTCCGCATATGTTTCGGCATTCGTTTGCGACTTTGCTTTTTGAAGAAGATGTAGACATTCGTTACATACAAAAACTTCTGGGGCATAGTTCAATCACTACAACTCAAATTTATACTTATGTCGCTATGTCAAAGCAGAAAGAAATTCTATCTACCAAACACCCTCGAAACAAGATAAAAGTCAACGCAGAATAATATACAATTATCCTCAATTGAATCACAATTACTGACATTATTATACAATAAATGTATTATAATTACAATGTAGGCTAAGCGCCCAGCGCCTTATCATATTGCTATGACAGGTTTCCAAACGCTCGCCCCAGAACCGTGCTTGCGCCTCTCAGCGCACACGGCTCGCCACTTGTTAATTCAGTTTTCCACTGTGTAATTTTTCATGACAATCCTCGCATAAAGCAAGTGTTTTTCTTTTTCTGGCAATCATAAATTTTTCCCAATATGATTTGCCGCTTAAATCTTTCAGCTTTCTGACATGGTGAATTTCAATGGCACAGTCCGTTTTACCGCAAAGCTCGCACTTTTCAGCTTTGAGTCTGTCGATAAGACTTGTTTTACTTGCATATTTCACCGTGTTCGGAATAATATCAACTTTATCAGATTTGTTCATAGGTTTTCTTGCGAAACCCTCGTTATAGAACAGTCTTACCTTTGATTTTCCTTTTACAGTAAACTTAATTCCAAAATCAGAGCCGATTCTGAACTTATCCATTGCTTTTTTCATGGAACAGCGATATTTTGTGCCGTAAGTTTTAAACAAACTCTGACACATGATATATCCAAAAGAATTTAAAATAGCAGAATTATTTGCAATTGCGTAATAATTCCGCAAACCTCGGATTTCACTGTTATACTGGTCTAAGATTTCAAGGTCATCGTTGTCTTTAAGAAAGTATCTTGATTTTGCTCTCCATACCTCTTTTCCGTAAACATTAACCTCTAGTTTCATTGCGCCGTAATTCAAAAGCTTTTTCTTTATGCCGTACATAGGCACTTCAAGTACTACCGTTCCGCTTAGAAAACGTCTTAAATGACCGTTTTTATTCCGCTTGCAAGCTTGCGTGTGCCTTACATAAATATCAAAACCTAAAAAATGCGCTTTCTTTTTGGAATGAGTAATCAGCGTTTTTTCCTCCGATAACTCCAGTTTAAGAGTATCGTTCAAAAATTCTTTAATTTTTGATTTTATTTCCTTAGCGTCCTCCTTGCTTCCGATAATTCCAATCAGAAAATCATCGGCATACCGTGTATACTGAATTCTTCTGAAATTCTTATCGAAAGGGTCTTTGTAAGGAACTTTAAATCTCTCATGTTCCAACAGCTTTATCTGCTTAATAATCGCCGCTTTTTCAGCTTCGGTTTTGACACTTTCAAGCTGTATCATTAGCTTTTTGCGCTTTATTTCAAAAACAGTAGTCTGCGGATTGGTTTTACGATATTTTCCTTTGTCAAAGGATTTTTTCATTTCGTTCATAAATTTATCAAGTCGGTCTAAATAAATGTTAGCCAATATCGGGCTAATGATCCCGCCCTGCGGAGTACCGCTGTAAGTCTTATGATACATCCAATCTTCAAGGTAGCCTGCTTTCAGAAACTTTCGGATAAGTCTTAAAAAACGCTCGTCCTTTATCCTTTCAGAAAGTATTTCAATCATTTTATTATGGTCGATATTATCGAAAAATCCTTTAATATCTCCCTCTATAAACCATTTTGCACCAGTAAAAGCCACTTGTATTTGGTTTAAAGCTGTATGGCAACTTTTATTTGGTCGAAATCCATGAGAAGTTTTCTCAAAGCTGTTTTCATAAATCGCTTCAAGCAGCATTCTCAGAACCTCCTGCACCAGTTTATCGTCAAATGACGGAATCCCCAAAGGACGCATTTTACCATTTTTCTTCGGAATATATACTCTCCTTGACGGATTTGGCTGATAGCTTTCGTCTTTGAGCTTTTCAATGAGTTTATCAATTCTTTTTAAACTCATTCCGTCAATGGTTTTCCCATCAACGCCTTTTGTCATGTTACCCTCTGCGGCGTATATATTCTGATACGCAAGAAGAAATAAATCTCTGTTGTACAGATTTCTATACAGCCGTTCAAAGATGTAATTTAAATTACTGCTGTGTTTTTCTAAACTGCTTAACATATTGACAGGATTTCTCATGGTGTATCGCACACATTCCTTTCTCCATTATTAAGATAACAAGCTGTTCCCCTTCGCCATGTAATCGCCGTTAACGTCTCGGACTACTATGGGAACTCCGTTGCCATACCGAATATTCAGTGTCATCTTTCTTGGGAGACCCTTGAAATTTATCACCTTGCGGCATTACACATAGCCTTTTCTGGCATTTCGGTTTAGGCAATCCCTGCCTTTGCAAAATACTGATAGTTGACTGTTGTCGGATACCGTTTCCGTCCTTTAAAACATACGTAATTGCACTGCGTATAAGGTTTTCCCACATATGCTGGATTAAATCATTGCAGATACGCAGTATGACGTTACTAGGTGTCTTTCGTCATAGTTCCTACTTCAACCACTCAGACTGCGGTTCAAACAATTCGGTCTTTATCCTCATACAGTCGTTTTATCTTGCCGTTCAGTCGTGAATTGACAGCTATTCAACTTACGGCTTTATCGGTATGCTATTTTCCCCTTTGAGGTTTCCCTCTCAGGTTAACCGATTGATAACGGATATTAAACCTTTTTTCCGCTGAATTGCTAAACTCAGAATCAGTATATTGCCTTGACAGGCGCATAGTTTCCAGTTAGCTTGTGCCAATTGAGCTTAAATTTCTACAATTTATCCAATCATCATGTATTTATTTGTTAAAAATCACAAAACAGATGTTCAAGAAAGCAGAAAACTATAGCAGTTCACCATTCATAATCCATCAATTACAAGGGATTGTAAAAACTCGTTAAAGCCTTGATTTATATAAAAATAATCCAGTCAAAGCCTTAACTTACCGTATCTTTGACTGGACATTTTTATTTTTCAGATAATCTTTCCCGGTTTAGATTAGTTTGTCAATTCTGACACCATGATGATTATTACTTTGTTATCTTTTCAATCCTGCAAGTATGTTTCTTATATTCCGTATTCGGATCTGTTGTATAATTAATGCCGACCAGGATTATTTCTCCGCTGTAAGCTGACAATTTTTCAGTATACTGTCTGTTTCTGATTTGTTCAAGTGCAATGCTCGCATCCTGTTCTTTTTTGAGTTCAACAACTATTGCAGGAACATTTTCATTCGGTCTTGGCAGGAATGCGATATCAGCATAACCTTTTCCGGTCGGAAGCTCCCGTATAATCTCATACTGATTTCTTGCAGTATAAAATGCAAGAGTCACAACACAGGCAAGTGCATTTTCGTCATTGTACTTGATAATTGAAGTGTTTTCCTGATGAGTTTGTTCAACAATCTGTGCAACAGTTTCCTCATCATCTGAAAGTGCTGCCTTTAAGCATTCTTTGGACTGGTTTATTGCATCAATAACACGTTCCCAGCCACCGTCTTTTATACTTCTGACAGACGGCTACAGGGTAAATTTCAGTTACACCAAAAATCCAAAAAGACTGTCGGGCATAAAAGAATACGGAACAGCAGGAACAAAGGGAGCAGATATATCAATTGAATATACACCATATCAAACAAAATATATCAATAACAACACTTGTATACACATAGGATCGGTATCACGAACAACTAAAATAAATTAATTTTGAAAAATCATTATTTTCCCTCGTTCATTGTCCATTAATTGGTGTATCTTTAAATTGCTGTTTTTTATAATACGAATATTAAAGCGTTTACAAATGGAAGAAAGACTTGTCGGCAATAAATTTTATTTAACAATCAATTAGGCATTGCCAGCTTGCGTTTCTTACATTTTTATAAATTTCATAATTCAAAAAAATCACCTCAAGGTTAGTATATCAACTTTGAGGTGATTTTTACATTATTTAGTATTCATCTGTTGCATCGGGAGCATTAAAAACCTCATCGTAGTCATCGACCACGCTTCTTTCCGGAATATCATTATTTACACTTCTTGAAGCAATCCGAGCTTCTTGAGCATTACTGTTTTCAGTTTTATTAATATTTTTTGTATTTATATCAATGTTAGCCTTATCTGATTTTTCAAGTTGTTTGCTTTCTTTTATTTGTTTATATCTATATAATCCTTCAAGTTTGCCTATAAGTTTTGTTCCCCGCGAGGAATGTCCAAAACCTAACTCTTGGAAACAGTTTAATCGTATCAAGGAAGATATAGAAAGGAGAAAATGACATATATGACATTAGGAGAAAAAATAAAATTAAGACGTAATGTTCTGGGATTAAGTCAGGTAGAACTGGCAAAAAAATCCGGTGTAGGACAATCGTATATTTCTGAATTGGAAAACGGAAAGTTTAATCCTACCTCAAAAGTACTTGCGGCATTGGCAGGTCCGCTGAAATGTACAACAGATTACCTTATTTTTGACGGAAAGAAAGCAGGATAAAATGATGACATGTATAGCTTTTGGTTTAAGTACGCTGATTTGCGTATTCGGAATATTTTATGCCGTAAAGAAACATTCGGACGATAACAAAAATATAAATGATAGTTTAAAAAGAAGAGATTTTACTTCATTTGAAACTGCATTAATATTGGTAAGCGGATTCATAGGATTTATTTCATTTGTATGCTTTGTGGTTTCAGCGATGGAATTAAATTAATAAGCCGAAACAGCGGTAATACCGCTGTCTGCCGGAGATGGTCTACCGGCACTGATGAGGCAGACCGGAAAGATGGTGATAATAATGGAACTTGAAAAATACATGTGCGAAGCAAGACTACTTGTGTTCAGGATGATTAAACTCATGCTTGAAACTGCAGCTGATGAAAGTATAAAAAAGAGCCGCAGATTCAACATAAAATTGTTTCTACAGCACTAGCATTGCTGACAGAAGCAGAAACTCTTGAAAAAGAGTTGAACGAAATGTCGAATTCAGGCTCTGATAATAGTATATCAGAATAAAACGGATTCGTCAAGACTTTTTAGACGGAAGGTGGGAATTTTTTGGACTATTTAACTGTAAAAGAATATGCGGAACTAAAAAAATGCAAAACACAATATATACAAAAACTTTGCAAAGAAGGAAAAATAAAAGCAGAACAACATCCTCATCCGCAGAATAAGCGAATGTGCTATATGATTCCCACATCAGCGCTTTCGGAAGAGCTTCAAGCTAAATATTACAGTAAGCTGAAATCTGATTTGAAGATTCCGGAATTTAAAGAAGATAAAGAGTCTTTAAAAAAGTCAAAAAAGACCGTTTCAAAAACATTTGAAGAAATGTCAGAAGCTGAACGCTGTGAAGCGAATATGTGGACCGAAATATTGACGGAATGGATAAATATACGCAGTCAATACACCAATAAAGCTAAAGCCGATTCTATGTATGTGGGCAAATGTCAGCTGGAACATCCGGATTTGCATATAAGCAGAGGTACATTATACCGTAAGCTCAGAGCGTGGGAAGAAAATGACATTTACGGTTTGGTGGATAAGAGGGGTGGATGGAATAAAAAGTCAAGTTCTATTCCTTCGATGGTTTGGGAAGCTTTTCTGTGGTATTGGCTGGATGAAAACAGACCGACTGTAAGCCTTTGCTATAGAAATACTGTCAATTGGACTGAACAATTTTATCCTGAGCTTGTGGATTTGATACCAACTGAAAGAAGTTTTCGCCGTCATATTGAAAATGATGTAAAATACGCAGTAAAGGTGCTTATGAGAGACGGCGAAAAAGCCTTTAATGACCGCTGTCTGCCATACATGATGCGAATGTATGACGAGCTTGAAGCCAATGAATGCTGGATTGCAGATAACCATACCTTTGATATTCAGTCCTATGACGATGAAGAGAAAATACACAGACTGTATCTCACTGCCTTTCTTGACGCAAAGACAGGAGTACTTACCGGTTGGAATGTAACGGACAGTCCGGATTCACAGTCTACAATATTAGCTCTGCGGCATGGAATCATGAGATTCGGAGCTCCTAAAAGTATTTATGTGGATAACGGACGTGAGTTTCTTACTGCGGATTTAGGCGGAAATGGACACCGAGCAAAAAAAGGTTCTGAGGCGATACCGTCAACCATTTTAAAGCGTTTGAGTATTGAAATGCATAACGCTATTGTCTGCAATGCAAGGGCAAAGCCTATTGAAAGAACGTTTTATACGGTAAAAAATCAATTTTCAAAGTTGTTTGACGGTTTTTGCGGCGGAACTATTATAGAACGTCCGGAAGGTCTTAAAAGGCGTATAAAAAACGGCGAACTTCCAAGAGATTACGAAATAAGAGACTTTCTCGAAACATGGATTGACGGAGACTATAATCTTCAGCCATACGGCGGTGCGGAAACCTGTTACAAGGGAATGTCAAGGCTGGACGTCTGGAATAAGACCCGTACATCGGTAAGAATGCCTAAGCCGGAAGAGCTGAATCTGATGATGATGCGCAGTATGCGTTGTCAGAAAATAAAGCGTAACGGAGTGTACGTTGAAATATTCGGTGAAAAGCTGTGGTATATGGACCTGCAGCAAACAGTTGATA
>CATKAZ010000149.1 GCA_949745795.1 uncultured Oscillospiraceae bacterium
ATGATAATTGTCCTTACGAAAAATATAATCTCCTGCCAAATGAGAACAGGAAAAATATTTATTAGCATAATGCAAACTGATACTGCAAAAAAACTTATTACGAATTTCTTTCCACTTTTTATCACCTGTCTGAGTAGCATGACTATGCAAGATTCTAACAGGTACTTTATGCTTATTAGCAATCATTAATATTAATGCTCCGCTATTAAAAACATTACTATGAACTATATCATAATTATTTTCCTTAAATAAATTATTTAAATAGGAAACTGTTTTTAACGGATGTTTTTTATAAGAAGGCATAATAAAAACATTACTGCCATTTTCAGTTATTTCCTGATAGTACGGAGATCCGACATCACTGACAATTAAAAAATCAAATTGAAATTCTTTGCCGTTCAGTTCACGGTAATAATTCATAACATAACTTGATACGCCATTAGACAAACGCATATTTTTTACAACAAATAAAATTTTCATAAATTTTTAACTCCATTTCAAGTTATATATCTACTAATTATCTCATTAATAAGAGTTTCAGAACTATTGCCGGCAAAAGGCAGATACTTTTCTTTAAATTTTTTTGTATTTTCACACATTTTTTTATAATCCATAACTTTAATATGTTCTATTAAATCATCTTCATTATTATCGATCAAGCATGGTAAAGCCTCATTTAAATTCATATATAACCCACGATTTCGTTGATATTCTTCTAAATCGTACGCAAAACAAAATACCGGACGCATTAAAATTGCAAAATCAAAAAATGCGCTGGAATAATCCGAAATTAACAAATCTGCTATAATATATAAATCATTTAAACAATCATACTTTGAAACATCAAAAACAAAATCATTTTCACGAATGTCAAGTTCTTTTGCAACTAAATAATGAGCTCTTACCAGTAATATATATTCCTTGCCTAACTCATCTTCCCATTTTTTCAAATTAATCGGAGGCGCTAAATAACATGAATTATTATTATCTCGTAAGTATTCCCTATAAGTTGGCATATATAAAATAACTTTTTTATCAGTAGGGATTCCTAAATTAGCTTTTATTTTATCAATTCTATTTATGTCATAATCAACCAAATCATCATTTCGCGGCAAATCACACAAAATCACATCGGATTTATCCATTTTAAATATTCTGCTGAATATATTCTGATCATATTCACTTTGTGCGCAAATCAAATCAAATTTATTTTTTTTATATTTTTCTGTAGCCTGACTGTTTACATTTTCTTCTCCGCAAATTTTTTTCAGCGGTGTTCCATGCCATGTATTAATGCATATATTTTTTTTAGTTTTAAAATCAAGACCTCTCTCTGCCGAAACATTAGTGATCCAAAATCGAGATGACAAACAATGATAATAATATGAAAATGAATCAGTCTTTACACATATAGCCTTTCCCGGAACATTTACCGACAAATCTGTTAAAGCCCATACAAACGTATAATCCTTAAATTTGTCATTTTGCAGCATTTTTTCATATATATTTTTCGGACTATCATCATATTTTCTTCCTCCAAAGGATATAAAAAATATTTTTTTCTTATTAACAGGTATAAATAAACTTAAAAATCGTATCAATATGCTTCCGCAAAACCTATAAGCCTTATAGAACATTTTATTATATTTTATAAAATCCCTAATCGTTTGTCGTAACATACTTATCCTTCCCTAATATTACAATAAAAATCTTCTAATTTTTTAGCTTCGGTACTAATATCAAAACCATTATTTTTCACAGCAATAGATTCATCCTTACGATTATAATTCTTTTTATTTAAAACTGCATTTGCCCAAAATAATGCTGAATTATCAAGTGATATATATTCTATGTTATCACAAAGCTTTGTTTCGACAGGCGTTTTATCAGAGCATATAGTAGGCAAACCAGAAGTTTGTGATTCTATTGAAACTATGCCGAATCCTTCATAATATGAAGGCAGCACAAAAACATCCATAGCCTGATAAAATTCATTTATGTTATTACATGTTCCGCAAAATAATACAGCCTTTTCCAAACCCAGTTTTTTGACTTTATCTTTTATTTGTTTTTCTAATTCTCCTTCGCCTATAAGAATCAAAACTGCTGATTTTTCCAATTTATATATTTCATTAAATACATCTATTAAAAAATCATGATTTTTTTGATAACAAAATCTTCCCACATGTCCGATAACAAATTTTCCATTAAGCTTATATTTATTTCTGATTTCATTTCTAATATTATTATTAAATTTAAATTTATCAACATCTATTGCATTTTTTAAAACCTTAAAGTCATCATTCTGCAAAATTTTTTTGCCGAAAAGCCATTGTCCGGCATATTTACTGCATGCAAAGTAATTTGTTGCATATAGTTTGGAAAATGGTCTTAATAGATATTTTAAAATGTTCTTTTTAGTTTCCCCTTTCCCGGCAGTATTGTGACCATGACAAATTCTCACAGGAATACCGCAGTGTTTAGCTGCTTTTAATGAAAAAATACTCATTGTTGTCAATTCAGAGTGAACGATTTCATATTTATTCTCATTAAAAATACACACTAAATCTTTCATATTATTTTTAATATTTTGATAAGGATTAACAAAATATACATTACCGCCTAATGATAAAATTTCATCCTTTTGAGGACAGCTGCTATCAGAATCAACAATAAAATCGAACTGAATTTTAGTTCTGTCAATATGACGGTAATAGTTCATAATAACAGATTCAACTCCGCCGTTTTCCATTTTTCCCATAATTTGTGCGATTCTCATTGGAGGTTCATGAGCTATTAAATTTTTTTCTTTCAATTTAATCCTTCCCTATTATTTTTTACAGATATTCTTATTATGACTTCCCCCGTACCTGTTAAAATCAAATGCTTTATCATCATGCAATATTGCCTCATACAATGGAATATACCCATAATTACTTATAGATTCGGCTTGAACTCCGGCATCTTTATTTCCTTCAATACAGCATAATTTTCCGTCATTACGCATAATAATATCCCAGCCGACATAGCGCATTTCTTTGCATTCTTCTGCTAATTTTACAGCAAACTCAATATATAATTTCCATTTGGGTATTTTAAATCCAACTATCTGTTTTCCCGAAACAGGGTGAATTATATATTGATTTCCATTTCTGTCGACAGCAGGAACACATATTATACCGCTGTCTATATCGACTTTAGTAATTATTCCGCCTGATGAAAAGTTATCAATACTATTTCCGTTTCCGATTCTAAAGAATGCGTTAGCTACTCTAACATTACCTGAATCATCAATAATTGTTATTATCCTCATAGTATTCACAGAAATCGGTGAAAATTCTGCGATTTCTTTTGTTTGAGTTAATTTTTCCTCTATAATCATACCATGTTGACATGCTTCTTTATACTTCTCTTGCATGTCATCACCCGTAAATATTTTCCAATGATAAACATCTTTACCGCCGCAGCTGACAGGTATTTTAGCAAAAACATCACCATTATGCTTTTTAATAAAATTACTGAAATCCTCAAAAGTCAATGACTGATCTGCACAAATATAGTCTCTTCCAAGATATTTATTATATTTCATATCAAACAAACGTTTGTCTATAAAATATGACCACTGAGATTTTTCCTGAATACTGTCCCGCCAAGCAAATCGTTTACGATTTGCAAATGACTCCTGACGGACAAGCTCGCTTTTTCTGAAAATTCCCGAATAAAAATAATCTACATCCAGTTCAGCATTATACTTTACTGTATATTTTAAATAATCCCGATAACACCATTTTATTTGATCTTTAGATGGACTATATGGAAGTTGTGCACACAACTGTTCTTCAATTCGATTTAAATACTTTTTTCTTTTTACTATTAATTTACCGATTCTTCTGATTTTTTTATATATAGAAAGTTTCCAGTCACCTGATAAATAATCCAAAGACTCTTTCATATTAATCTCCTTACTGCCATAACCCCCCACAATACGCAATAATATTGTATTTTATTATAACATACGATTTAACAACAATCAAGTATTTTCAGTATTTTCTCATAATTTACATTCAGCTAATCCTATTTAAAATCAAATTTAAAGGACTGATTCCCTTACAGTTAATAGGGATTCAGTCCACTCTGCTATTTTGCACCATTTCTTTTTATTACAGACAAAAACGTTTTACAAATAATTTTCATATCAAACATAAAGCTTCTTTTTTTGCAATAAAAAAGTTCCATTTTCTGACGTTCAAAATTTTCATATCCTACATTATTTCTTGCATAAGCCTGCCAATACCCTGTAAGTCCGGGTTTAACCGAATTCAATATCCGAATCTGAAGCTGTGAATAATTTTCCTCCATTTCACCTTGCAGCACAGGTCTGGGACCGACAATAGACATATCACCTTTTAATATACTTATCAGCTGGGGTAATTCATCCATTGAACTTTTTCTAAGAAAAGAACCGATTTTAGTAATTCTCGGATCATTATCAAGCTTATATTCTTTTTTATATTGCTCATATTCTTCAGGAGTAAGCATATTCTCCAATGAATCCGCATTCATCATCATACTTCTGAATTTATATATTTTAATAACCTTGCCTGATTTACCAATTCTCTCCTGTGAATAAAATACATCGCCATTATCATCAATTTTAATCAGCGCAGCTAATACAATAAAAACAGGACTAAGTATTATTAATGAAAATCCTGAAATCAAGATATCAAACAACCTTTTAAAAAAATCATAAATCGGTTTTGGTTTAATTCTTGTTTTACTTATGTAAATAGTATTTGAATGCTCTTTTCTCTCCTCAATTGCAATATTTACTCTCAACTTAATCTCCCCCCAAAAACATTTCTTATAAAAAGAAATATTAAATTACATAATTTAATCACTTCACTGTACACAATTATACAATTTTAATCTTTCATTGTCAACCAACTGACGTGTAATAGTTAAAAAATTCATGATTTTTCTACAAATTAAACAAAGGTACTATTAAACTATAAAAACAATCCTGTCAAAATACCCCCCCCATTGTAACGGCATATTCGACAGATTGTGATGTATTACTACATTTTTCCGCATATGGTCACGAACGCTTTTACAAATCATCCATATAATTTTTTTGCTTTTACCCTTTACTTTTACATTGTAATGTGCTAAAATATAAATATATAAAGCTGATATTTTCAATGGAGGAGTGCCTGTGAATAATAAATTGAAAGACAAGGCCATGGACGATTTATTTGATGCCGTTTTAAGTCTTGAAACAAGAGAAGAATGTTATAATTTTTTTGAGGATTTGTGTACTGTGCTGGAGCTTAAAGCGCTGTCTCAAAGACTCCAGGTAGCCAAAATGTTAAGCGAACATCATGTATATAACGATATTGTTGCCGCAACCGGTGCAAGCACCGCTACAATAAGCCGTGTTAACCGTTCCCTTAATTACGGCTGCGACGGATACAGTATCGTATTTGAACGTATGAAAAAAGGAAAAAATACAGATGAGTAAAAGTTACGGCATATTCTCTGAATTTTATGACATTCTTACTTCAAATATTGATTACAAAAAGCGTGCTGAATATTTTAATGAACTTATAAAAAAACACGGCGGTCAACACAATGGCATACTTCTGGATCTTGCCTGCGGTACAGGAAGCTTATCAGAAGAATTTGAACATTTAGGATATGATGTTATTGCGGTTGATAATTCTCCCGAAATGCTTTGTATTGCGATGAACAAAAAAATTGAAAATAATACAAATATACAATATGTATGTCAGGATATGCGTGATCTGGACTTGTTCGGCAATACAGATATAACGGTCTGCGCTCTTGACAGTCTTAATCACCTTGACAGCTTCGACGATTTATGTACTGTTTTCAGCAAAGTTTTCTTGTTTACCGAACCCGGAGGATTATTTTTATTTGATATAAATACTGAATATAAGCATAATGTGATACTAGGTGAGCATACATTTATTTATGACACCGATGATGTCTACTGTGTATGGCAAAACAGCTGCCAAAATAACACTGTAAACATTGAACTTGACTTTTTCGTACCTGAAGGAGAAAAATATACAAGGTATACTGAAAATTTTCAAGAAACAGCATATCCTATCGGTGATATTGAAAACGCATTAAAAGATGTGGGATTTGAAATATTGGGAATATATGATGATGACAGCTTTGAACCTGTAAGACTAAACAGTGAACGTGCTGTTTTCGCAGTACGCAAAGGAGTATAAAAATGGGAATTTTAAAGAGAGCTATATCAAAAGATGCTTCCGCTGTTTCTATGGTACTGGAAGCAACAGATATTGTTAATGACATTGAAAGTATCCATAAAACCAGCGCAGTAGTAACTGCCGCACTTGGAAGACTCTCAATTGCAGCGTCAATGATGGGATACGGATTAAAAGGCAAAGATGATTCTATAACAGTAAAAATCGACGGCGGCGGTCCTGCGGGTATGCTCATTGCCATAGCCGACGGAATGGGAAACGTAAAAAGCTATGTACAAAATCCTGTAGTAGAAATTCCCTTGAATAATATAGGCAAGCTTGATGTTTCCGGTGCAGTTGGTACAAACGGAACCCTAACGGTTGCGAAGGATCTTAACCTTAAAGAACCTTACTGCGGAATGGTTCCTATTATATCCGGTGAAATCGGAGAAGATATTGCTAACTATTTTGTATCCAGCGAACAGGTTCCGACAGTTTGCGGATTAGGTGTACTCGTAAATCCTGATTTAACAGTGAAATGTGCGGGAGGATTTTTAGTGCAGCTTCTTCCGTTTGCCGACGAACATTGCATATCAACTATTGAGAAAAATATTAGTGAAATTAAATCTGTAACTGATCTTTTTATGTCAGATAAATCTGCCGAGGAAATTGCTCTGAATCTGCTTGACGGTTTGGAACCGAATATTCTTGACGAATATAATCCTAAATATAAATGTGATTGCAGTCGGGAAAGAACTCAGCGTATTCTTTCGGGACTAAGCTGTGAAGAGCTTGAAAAAATTGCACAGGAACAGGAAATAACAGAGGTTTGCTGCCACTTCTGCAATAAAAAATACTGCTTTTCTTCTGATGAAATATTAAGCATAAAAAATTCCAAAAAAAATTTTCAAAAAGGTATTGACAAATAAGAAAAGATAGTGTATAATTAATATCGTTGCATGAGGCAATTAATGTTGGTAAATAATTGGGAGCATAGCTCAGCTGGGAGAGCATCTGCCTTACAAGCAGAGGGTCATAGGTTCGAGCCCTATTGTTCCCACCATCATGGCCTGGTAGTTCAGTTGGTTAGAACGCTAGCCTGTCACGCTAGAG
>CATKAZ010000150.1 GCA_949745795.1 uncultured Oscillospiraceae bacterium
CGGTAAACTTTCAACATCGTTATTTAGTTTTTTTATCCAGTTATAGACATGTGCTTTATTCTTAATTTTTCAGGTATAATACTTCGTTCTTTACTCCCTTTTAGCCCTTGAGTGCCTGTTTTACTTCCCCTTGGTGCAGATGTATGACAAGAATCACCATTATGACACGGTGGTTTAAATTGTGGATTCGGATGATTGGTCCAAATATCTGTAGGTTTCATACGTGTATCACCATATTGACAGTATGTAATTGTATATCTAGGTAATGATTGCATCCATGACATCTTACGTAATCCGCCTCTAGGATTTTCGATGAAATAAAATTTAGGTTGAAGCTTCTCTATCAATTTCAGTACATGAATATCTACTTTGTCACAAAATTTTGCATAATCACTAATTGGATCCAAATTTCCAGTATCATGATTTTTCTTTCTATGGTGACTTATTGCTACAATTGAGAAGGTTGTACAGTCTGGACTTGCCCATATAACATCTGGATAACCAAATTTTTCAATAAATTCATCAGCCGTTACATCAAGAATATCTTTATATAAATCAATATTTAAAAAACTTTTATTCCATTCCACACTATAAACAGCGTGTCCTCTTTATTCAAATGCTTTCCCAATGGAACATGTACCTGCAAATAATTCTAATACTTTCATAATATACCCCCTTTTAGTTTTGGTATAAGGTTCACATGTATTATAACGATTTACAGGATATAGAAAAAATAACTGCTGGCATTTACTATACCAACAGTTATTTTTATAATATGAATTATTTAATTTTATTTTAGTTCTCAATAAAAACTAAAATTGACATAATTAGAATCATTATATTAGATAAAATATTTTTCATAAAAAATTAATATTTAGGTACCATATGATTTACTTTATTTTTTAACAAATTATAAAAATATATTGACAATAATCTAATTTTGTTATAAAATAAAGTTGGATAAAATTGGAAATTGTAATTTTATCTAAATAATTATATTTAATAGGGAGGAAATATTATGAAAGCCTTTAGAAAAATGATTGCTGGATTAATGGCAGTCGCTACTCTTACAGTCAGTACAACAAATATCAGTGTAAGCGCAGTTAATACTTATGTATACTATCAGTCTCCTGCAATGATAGCTGGTCAATGGTGTAAAACACCGACCGTGCCAATAGCAAGTTCTCTTCGAGAAATATATGCTGGTGATTTTGGAGTGTGGTTTTATGGTGGCAATGTAGGTTTGGATAATAGGTTTATTCGCTCAACTTCAAGAACTGTCAACATAGAAATATGGGAAGAAGACAAAAACGGTACTGATATCAAAACAAGAACACAAACTGCATGGTTTACGGTAGATAATGATGGGGTTTATCGTGTTACTAATTATGGTGATCAATGGGTAGTATATGATGGTATAGTAGAAGATGACAATATAGCTGAAGTTTATATGAAACTGAAAGTCAATACTATTTCAGGAGATACAAGTAAAAATATACCAACAAACGCTTTGTTCTATGAATATTGGATAGAATAAATGAAACGCCTTTTATTAACAATTCTTTCTTTTATATTCATATTTCTATTTGTTTCATGTTCTAAAGAACAAAATGAAAACGAATGGTATTTCAGCAAAAATATTGCACGTGAAGTTTGTGATGATGGTTGGGTTTACACTTTTGATTATCTATATCTCAAAAATGATTATAAGGACGACGGAATCATTCCATTTGCATTTAATGGAATAAATCTAAGGTATAAATATAGTAAATCGGAAAAAGGAAAAGAAAATTCTACCCATTCTATTCAAATACTTGGTAATTCTGATTCTTCAGCTCTCAAACATGACATGAATCTAATATCTGATATACTTGACTACGAAAACGGAAAAGTAACAAAAGATGAGCTGCTACTCTTAAACCCTGATGATATTAATTTTGAAGAAATTGATAAAAACTTATTCTTTAAGCTAATGAATAATGCTCTAAATGGAGAGGCTCACAAGGAAGGTAATTATTTTACACTTCCGTCCTATGCATTGTTATCAGAACTAGAATACTTAAACGATTACAAGTTTCAGATAGGATTTCTTGCAGATATCGGCTGTGTTGACGTTATGTTTATTGATGTTTTGTATAAACAAGGTGATGACTATAATGACTATGTTCAGTTGTCAGACCTCGTTGATAATGCGACTGCAACACCTGAGCAAAATCAAGCTTTTGAATTGATGAAAAATATTGCAGACGGAATAGTTGCAAATAATGATATGAAATTCGGCGTTGACGAAAATAAAAATAAAACAATAGGACAAATTGATTTTTCCAGGTTATATACATTTTTAGAAGATGTTGAGAATAATAATTATAATAAATACATTGGCTGAAATTGTAACTAATAAAATATTTGTGGGGTACTCTGTTTCATGTGATACAGAGTACCCTGTTTTCTACTAGAAAAGTAATTAATAATCTATCGCTTGTCGAAATTTTTTCTAAAGATGAAGTACTCTATCTTTTATTTCCTGTGTACGCCCTTGATTCCAAAATTGTGTTCCGATATAACCGCACGTTCTTCTTGCAACATTCATTTTATCCTGATCTCTGTTACCGCATTGAGGACATTCCCACACAAGTTTACCATCATTATTAACAATCTGCATTTCACCATCAAATCCGCATTTTTGACAATAGTCACTTTTAGTATTTAATTCTGCATATATGTTATTTTCATAAATATGTCCTATTAACGCAAGTATAGCATCTATATTATTTTGCATATTTGGAACTTCAACATAACTTACTGCTCCTCCTGGTGAAAGCTTTTGAAATTTTGCTTCAATTGTTAGCTTATCAAAAGCGTTTCGTAACATGTATATGATAACTGTTAGTAATATAATTTTTATCTGTAACACCTTCTATAATTCCGAATTTTTTCTGAAGGCACTTTGCAAATTTATTTGTTGTTGATTCAATAGGAGTACCATACAAACTAAAATCTATATTATGCATTTCTTTCCATCGTTTACTAATGAACAAGCTCCTTTTGTGACAATGTTTATGTACTTGAACGAAGGGCTAAAAGGGGAGCTTAGAAATGATTTAGCATTGATTATTGAAGAAGTTCTTGTGCAGAGGATTTCTTTTAGTCAAATTTTTAACAGCGATTGCCGTTAAAGTATCTCCCACATGCACATACTTATTAATGTCGCATACAAAGCTTTCAGATATTTTTGAAACATGAATAAAGTCTGTAAATTTTGTGTCATTAATTTGTACTATAATACCATTGACCAGTATTTCTTGACAATTACCTGATATTCTTTGCCTACTTCAAGTGATCCAAATGGTCTATACATCTTAACCTCCATTTAAATAATTTTTATCAACGATAATTAATCGGTAATTTCAACAACAAATTCTTTTGCATTAGAATGTGTACAATCCTAAACGCCTGCCAAAAGTATTTGTATATCACTATTTGTATATCACTAATAGAATTTAAGGTTTCAAAATAATCCTTAATTCTTAACATATCAAGATGATCAAGTAAATCATCAATCATTATAATTTTAAGTGGTGAATCAGATAATTCTACAATACTAATTAATAATGCCAGAGTATACAAACACTTTTCACCGCTTGATAATAGATCAAATTCAATGTATTCATTTTCTTCATTAGTTACACCGAAATTGAAACTATTTGCTTTTTCTGATAGTATTTTGCTTACCGTTAAGCTTATCATCAGAAATTTTCGTACCGCATTGTTGTCTGCATATAGCATGAATTTTACGCAGCGCTATGTCATCGGCTATCTGTGGAGTTTCTTTATAATATCCCAGATAACGTGCTACTTCATGATTACTTGATATTAAGGAATAGCAAAAGCTGTGAAAGGTACAAAATAAGGGCGTTTCCTGTTCCTTATGCATTCTACGGTATCTTTCACGCATTTCACAAGCTGTTGCATTTGTAAACGTTAATGCAAGTATACTTGATGTATCTGCTTTTTGTTCATCAATAAGCCTTATAATACGTGAAATCATACAATAAGATTTACCTGTTCCGGCTCCTGCCAAACATAATATATTTTTAGCTTCACAATTGACTGCTTGTTTTTGTGCTGTATTAAGCATTGTTTTTCCTCCGTAAATAAAAAAATTAGTCTATGTAGTATTTCTACATAGACTAATAACGATTTTCATGTTATTGTTTATAATTTATAAATTGTTCTTACTTATAAATTTCTTCAATTTGACATGTATGATGTTTGGTTTTCTTATCATAATTGATTCCGACTAATATCAATTTACCTGTATATCCCTTCAGACAATTAACATAATTCTTTTTCTTAATTTGTTCAATAGCTGAATATGCTGACCTATCCCATTTTAATTCTATAATAAACGCAGGAAACTGATAAGTAACCTTCGGAATAAATACTAGATCTGCAAATCCTTGTCCTCCAGCCAATTCTCGATACATATTATAATTCTTTTTAGCAGAATAATATGCAAGCGTTAATACACATGACAATGAATTTTCATCATTATATTTTAAAATAGATGTGTTTTCTTCATGAATCTGTTCCGCAATATCTGCAACTTTTTTCTTCATTCATTTGCAATGTTGCCTCTAAAAGTTGATTTGAAAGCTGAATAGAATGTATGACATCATTCCAACCCAATACTCGAACCGTACTTATAAACTGCTGACGTATCTCATGATTTGGAATAAAGACTTCTTTTGTATTAAAATCAAATCCCAAATATCCCAAATGTATTAATAATGTCAATACATCATCTTGAATTTTAAAGGTCACCATATCATTTACAAATGTTGTTGTATCAATTTGCTTTCTTTCACCGGCAATTAATTCTATTAATGTATTGCGCAAACCATCATAATTCATTTCAATATATGTCTTAACTGCCTCGTAACTCTCGGTTTTTGTCCAGTAATTATCATAAGTACGTTCGGTCATAGCTTTTACAACAGAACGGGGATTGTAAACAGACATACCGTTTAAATCATATCCGTCATACCATTTCTTGGTGACATCAAAAGGCATACCATACTGATCACATAGGCAATTGACCTCTTCTTCGGTAAATCCTGTAAATTCCGCTAAGCAACCTTGATTAGTCATCGAATATTCGTCAAACATGTTCAAAGCAGAATGCTCACCATATTTTTTTATCGGGAGAATACCTGTCATATATGCAAGAGCCACATAAGGCTGGTCTTTAAGTAGATCACGCAGAAAATCTAGATATATTTTCTGTTCTTCAGAATTACTCTGTTTCACTCGAAATACGCAGTCCCACTCGTCTATAATAAACACAAATTGTTCTCCTGTATCAGCATAAATATCCTCCAATGCAAATGCAAGACCGTCTTCAAGATATGATGGATCTGTTCCAGTTTTCTGAAAATCACGAATAATTTTCTTTTCTAAAGTTTTAATCATATTCTGAATACTTTCTGAACGGTTCAGGAATCGCTGCATATTTATGTGTATTACATTATATTGATTCAAGTGCTTTTCATAATCTGAACAATCGGAAATTTTTAAGTTTTGAAAAATTTTTTTAGAATCACACCCGCAGCTGTAATAAGCAGTCAACATATTCGCAGCCATTGATTTTCCAAAACGTCTTGGACGGCTGATGCAAATATTTTGATGCTCAGAATTTATAACTTTATTTGTATAAGCAATCAGCATACTTTTATCAATATAAATTTCAGAGCTTAACGCCTTTTTAAACGCTGTATTTGTCGGATTTAAATAAGTTCCCATTTTTTAATCTCCTGATTTGTTCAATATAATCTTTATATATAATTATAACTATTGCAGACCTATATGTCAAGCTGTCTGCAATCGCTGTTGGTTTCATTCTTTGATTGAATATATGATTCAATATATCTTACAACCAGTTCCTGCATATCAATGCCGTTATCTTCTAGGCTGCAACAATTATTGTAGATGATTTGATACTTCTTTTTTTATTATCTTCATATATCATCACCTCATAAAAAATAGTAGTGACAACACTGATGCATGCTATCACTACTATATAAGGTTATTTTTTAATTATTATATAATTTAGAACAATCATCAAGTTGCTTCATTTACAAAGTCTTACACATCTGCACCGAAATCACGTAAATATTCCACATCTTCATCATCCCAATCATCAGGATCTTCATGATATTGCTCAACAAGTTCATCAAGAAATCCTTCATGACCGGCATATGGAGTAAAATGCCACAGTTCAAGATTTCCTGTTTCAGGATTAATCATTACATCCTGACCCTCTGAGTTAGATAAAAATACATTGCCATTATTTTTATCAAACATAGGAACAACTTTATTGGTATTAAAATTATCAGGAAGTCCACTTGATTCCCAAGTTTGTAATATCTCAATTAATTCTTGACGTCCACTTGCACCAAATTCATTAAGATTTGTAGTTGTGGGATTACTGCTGCCTGCATTTATGTTTTTACTCGAAATTATTTTCATATTAATAATCCTCATCATCATCTAACGGTTCGTCAGAAACCTCATCGGTATCAATGTTGTAGTAAAGACCCACAGCCTCATAGACAGTTTTAGTTCAAACCAAAGCAGATCGTTCAGTTCTGTATCCTTGATAAGACCTTCACCGAAGTCGGCATTATAATATACTTCGTCATAGTCCTTGAAACCTTTACGCTTCTCTTTCTTCCGCTTGGACTCATAATAAATCTCCTTTTTATAAAAAATAACTCCTTATATTATATATGTAAATTTTAAATCCATATACAATATTGAAAGTCTATCGGCAAATTGTAATAAAAGATTCAATATCACAACAAAAAGCTATTATACCATACACATTTTGTATCTTTGATTTTTGGAGCAGGCTTTTGAATTGATATTCGGTATCTAAACAATATCTATCTTTAGGGCGGTCAAGCCACTCTCGAATTTTACGTTCAGCTTTCTTTCCTAAATCATCATGAATCATAATTATCCTCCATAAAAATTTATATATAAATTGATAATAATCTTTATTTATATAAGGTTTATTGTATAAAGATTGTGATTATAAAATTACATAATAACTTTATGCCAAACAGAAAGACAAAAAGTCCCCACTTAATTTAAGTTGGGACTTATAATAAAAAGATAGTAAGCAGTCATAAACTGCTATTATATTCTACACTTTATATTTATACAAAATATAGACATAATATAAATATTTGATTAATTTTATATTTATGTGTTGATTTTTGTAAATTATTGGTATATAATGTGTTTATAAGAATGCTTAAAAAATTAATTTAAGGAGAAA
>CATKAZ010000151.1 GCA_949745795.1 uncultured Oscillospiraceae bacterium
CTACAATTTCCTGCTTTTCGTTTTTGTACTTATCTTTAATTGGTTTTTTCAGATAGTAATAGTACGTACTGCGAGCCATTCCTTCTGGATGATGAACGGCAGCAGCTCCGGCAGAATGCGGTCAGGCTTTGCTTCGATAACAGTGATGTCACCGGAGCAGATGCCATCGAAATGAGCAACAGCTGCCTTCTTCAGGTAGGCTCTGCGTCGGCCAAACAGCACATTGCCTTTGCGGAACATCTTAGTGAAGGTGTTTTTTCTGCCTTCGTTCCAAGCGGTCAGCGTAATCTCTTCCGGGATAAGATGCTCCAAGCCAACGATAGGATAGTCATCCTTGCTGCCTTTGCAGGTTTCCTTATGTTCTACAGCGACATCGCCAAGAAGAACTTTACTCACCCACATCTGCCTCCTTTCTTAATAATGCATTCAATTTCTCATAGCTCAGCTTCATCATTTCAGAAGCTGCAAGCCAACTATCATAGTGTTCCTGAACAGTGCGGTCATCCACATCTTCTTCGTTGACCTCCGGTTTCACATACAGAGGAATACTCAGAGAGAAGTTATTGTCCGCAATGTCCTTAATGGTAGCCACCTTTGCAAAATCATCGTCATCGGCATAGCTGTCATAAGCGGCAGCGATACGAGAGATGTGGCGTTCTTCCAGATAGCTCTGTGCGTTTTTACGTTCAAACTCGTTTACAGCGTTGACGAACAGCACCTGTCCACGGCGGTCAGGTCGCTTATTCATGCGACAAATCATGATGCAGGCTTCCATCGGAGAGTTGTAGAAGAGGTTCGGTCCAAGTCCGATAACACATTCTACTTTATCGCTGCGCACGAGTCTTTCACGCATAGCGCTTTCTTCGTTACGGAAAAGGACTCCATGCGGGAACAGGATAGCACATCGACCGGTATCATCTTTCAGGCTTGCGATGATGTGCTGCAGAAAGGCATAGTCAGCACGGCCCTGCGGAGGCACACCTAAGAAGTTACGACCATACTTGTCGCTTTCAAATGCTGCACGGTCCCACTGGCTAATCGAGTAAGGCGGATTGGCGAGGATAAGGTCGAACTGCTGCAGTCTGCCGTTTTCTACGAAGGCGGGCGCTTTCAGAGTATCGCCGTTTACGATACTGAAGTCCTTAACGCCATGCAGGAATAGGTTCATTTTACCGATAGCGGAAGTCAGAGCGTTGATTTCCTGACCAAATGCGGCAACATTACGCCATTCTTTATTCTGTTCTTTGAGATACGCAATTGCCGAGATAAGCATACCTGCGCTGCCACATGTCGGATCGTAGATGGATTCTCCGGATTGCGGTTTCAACATCTCAGTCATCAAATGCACAACAGTACGATTGGTGTAGAACTCCTGCGCTGTGTGGCCGCTGTCATCAGCGAACTTTTTGATGAGGTATTC
>CATKAZ010000152.1 GCA_949745795.1 uncultured Oscillospiraceae bacterium
ATCAAATATAGTAAGTAATTATACCCTTTTTGTAGGTTCGTATAGCAATTATACTGTTGATTCGTATATAAAGTTTCAATCACTCCAATTAATATGAATTCATCATCAGCAAAAAAGACAAATGAAAAAAAGAAAATAAAGAGTGTAAGTGAAAAAAGTCTAAAAAAATACAGCTTGGAGGATTATGTGTCCGATTCTGTGCTAGACGGTAAGGTAGAGTATACACAGGATGAGTCTTCAAAGGTTGAATATATATTTTCGGGAAGCGGATTAAAGGAAAATATAATTCTATCGGAAGCGCCGATAAAGAATCAAGCATATACATTCCGAATAAAAGCAGACGGGTTAACGGCAAAGCTTAAAAAGGACAATACAATAAAGCTGCTTGATAAGGATGAAAAAGCGGTCTTTGTTATTCCCGCACCGTATATGTATGACAGCAATTTTTCTTTTTCCGATAAAATAAAAACCACATTAAAAAAAGAAGGAACTGAATATATCCTTACATATGCTCCCGATCATGAATGGCTTGCAGATGAGGAAAGAGCATATCCTGTAACAGTTGATCCTACAGTAAGCACAAAGCCGTATAATGATAAAGTAGTCGATACATCGGTTCTAAGTGCAGCTTCTCTTGATTTAGCAAGCAATCCCAATCTATATGCAGGTGCATTAGGAAACAGAAACTGTGTAGTTGACGCATATATAAAATTTACAAGACTGCCTACTATAAATAATCAATGGACGATATCAAATGCTAAATTAAATTTGAAAACGGCATCAGATAAAGATAATAAAATTAATGCGTATAAAATAACATCTGATTGGCAGACAAGTACAGCAAAAGCAAATCCTCCGACAATTGAAAGTACAATAGTTGATGTATGCAGTGTGCCGTCAAAAGCTAATACATGGGTGCATTGGGATATAACCAATACAGTATATGATTGGTATAACGGTGAAACTAATTACGGAATAAAACTGTCATCACCATATGCACAGAATAACCAATCAGTGTTTTATTCAGCGAATGCTCCTGAATCAGAAAATATACCATACATTTCAGTTGAGTATAAAACAATATCATCAGCACAGTTGGAAAACAGCAGAACTATTGATATAGGACGGGCAGGAACAGCATCAATTAATGATTTTACCGGAAATCTCATATTATCAAGAGAAGATATAGGTGTAGACGGAAACATAATGCCTGTAAATATATCAATGATATATAATTTAAATGATGCAATTAATCCTACATTTGGAAATGGATTTAAAACAAACTATTCTCAAAAAATAATTTATACGGGGGATTCGGGAAAGAACAAATATTATGAGTATATTTGCGGTGACGGAAGTACTGTATATTTTGATATGGATGAGGAAACAGGAGAATATATTGACCGAAGCGGACGAGGGTATACTATTGAGAGCAGCGGAACAAATGATTATGTAAATATTACAATTACAGATTCAAACGGTTATGAATATCATTTTGACAAATATGGCAGGCTTATAAAAATAAGCAGTATTAAAGGCACAGAAGAAGCGTCAATAATAATTGCATATACTGGTGATTATTATAATTATTTTGAGATAGATTATATCAAAGACGGGGTCGGAAGAAAGTATGATTTTAATTATATTAACGGAGTATTAGCGGATATCTCATATTACGGAAATACAAATACTGTTTTGCAAAAAGTATCTTATGAATACGAAGGGGGATATCTAAAAAAGGTTTGCTATCCTGATAATAGAGTTGTAAGATACAACTGGAATTCAGGCAGGTTAGCATCCGCCTATAATACTGATGGTTATCGTGTAGATTTTGCGTATAATAAATATTCAATAAATCTTCCTAAAAGAGTAATTTCCATAAAAGAATACGGAAACGGCGGGACTCAAAGAGGCGATGTATCTGTAGAATATAGTCCGTGTGAAACAAAATATATTGATAATAACACTGACAATTATGAAACATTAGTATTCAGCAATGAAGGAGATTTGATTTCTACATATAGTTCAGATGGTGATGTTACCGTCAATGAGTATGCTAAAATTTCTGAAACACACAGTGTAAATAATCTTGTTAATAAATATGAGCATAATCATAACGATAATAATCTTCTTAAAAACGGAGAATTTGAAGATGGATTATCAGAATGGAATGTTGGAAGTAATTCCGATCAATCATGGGAAAGCATTGGACATCCCGGAAGCAATAATTCTGTTAAACTTATCGGCTCGCCGGATAAAGTCAATTCGATTTCAAATGGCTATGGCGGAATGAGTATAGGAGAAACCTTTGAAGTAGGAGGCTGGGCAAAAGCAAATGCCTCACCGCAGAATCCGTTTAATATAACGGTAACATTTTTTAATGCGGCAAAGGTTGCCGCTGTACATCAAATAGATTTTAATCCTTACTGTACTGATTGGCAGTATGTAATGAAAAGCTTTAAGATGGAGAACTTTTATACTCATTTTATTGTTTCGATAAACTATTCAAACCAGATAAATGAGGCTTATTTTGATGGAATAGCTGTGTATAGAAGTGAAACTGAAGATAGTATAAATAATGATACAGGCATAAGCTCCGGGGGCGGCAGTGAAGAAGTAACCGAGCCTGTGATTTCAGTTGGGTCAGATAAGAGTGTTACCACAACAGAAGAAAAAGACGGAGTAAAAACAATTAGCGTTGTTGATAAATATGAAAATGATTTATCGAATGAAACTATAGTTAATGGTATTTCATTTAAAGAAAGTAAAAAGTATATATCAAGCGGTAATTATCTTAAATCTTCGGAAGATTCATGGGGAACCAAGACCTCATATGACTATGATGAGAATACCGGAAATTTAAATTCTGTAAATATAAATTATAATTATGTATATTATAATTATGACAAAAATGGTAATATAGCTTCTGCATCACAAAATGTATCAAAATTAAATAACGGAACATTAATTAAGAATTTATATTCTTATGACAGCGGCGATAGATTAAGTAAAATTACCCACAATGGATTTGATTATGATTTGGGTTATACAGAGTTTGGACTGCTGGAATCAATAAATGCAGGAAAAAATAAGATTATTAATTATTGCTATGATAATGATGGAATTATAACCGAATTAAGTTATGGAAACAATCAAATTATAAATTATGAGTATAATAATGATAAAAATAAGACATCAATAAAATTAAATGATGAGAAGTTATATAATTATAAATATGATGACTTAGGAAATCTTAGCTCAATAGAAGATAATATTTCAGGAAGAGTAACTAATTACTTGAAAAATTCTGAAGGACAAAATATAATTGAAGAAACAGGCGACAATTTTTATCATAAATTAAATAGTTCTGAAAATAAAAGGATAGAGGTAATAGACAATAAATCAAAGCAGACGGATATAATTTCGGAAGATTATTCAACTGAAATTAAATATAAAATCAGTAACAATTATTATTCACATTATTTTAAGAATAGAGATAAGTTTGAAAGAATTTCAAATGAAAGCGTATATAGAGATGGTAAAGACACCAGTACACAGGTTTATAATAAAGCGTATAGTTATCAATCTCCAGGTGCAAATAAAACATCTGAACGGGTGGGTACACTAATATTTACCGGTGGATATAACAAAACGCTTAGATATGGGTATGATGCTTATGGTCATATATCAGAAATAAATAATATATGGTATTCATATGATGAAGCAGGGCAGTTGACAACAGAAGCAGATGTTACAACAGGAACAGGAAAAGATTATATTTATGACAAGGGTGGAAATATAACCGAGATTAGACACTTTGTCAACGGCGAATATGGTGAAACAGATACTTTTACTTATGGAGATCCCAATTGGAAAGACTTGCTCACTGAATATAATGGTAATGAGATAACCTATGATGAAATAGGGAATCCGTTGACTTATTATAACGGAGCAAAATTTACATGGACAATGGGACGCAGACTTGAATCAGTCAGAAAAGGCAATGCAAGAATAAGCTATAAATACAATGCGGATGGTCAAAGAACAAGTAAAACAATAAATGGTATAAAATTTAACTACTTTTGGAATGACAGCAAGTTGACTGCACAGACATGGCTTGGGAATACAATATACTTCTATTATGATAATAACGGTGTTCCAATAGGTTTCGATTATAACAATGATCATTATTACTATATAACAAATCTGCAGGGAGACATTATAGCTATATTAAGTTTAAATGGCGAATTAGCTGCAGAATATGAGTACGATGCATGGGGCAATTATAATATTGTAAGCAATAAGGATGGTATTGCTAATATAAATCCCCTTAGATATCGTGGATATTATTACGATAGTGATACTGAAATGTATTATCTTCAATCCAGGTATTATGACAGTAAAATTGGCAGATTTATTAATGCGGATGATTTAAATGTTTTAATATCATTGGATGGATTCGATAAAAAAGTTTTAGGATTGAATTTATTTTCATATGCAAATAATAATCCGATTTCAAATAGAGATTCACTCGGATTTGTTGCTGTTGTTGATGATTTAACATTAGCTTGTATTGCATGTATATTAGCGATAGCAGGTGTATCTAGTTATACGGTTACTAGAAGCGGTAGTCTTTCATGGAGTGGAGGAGTAATAAGTAATTCAAGACAACTTGATATAGCTTCATCTACAACAGTTACAGTTAGAACTAAAGCAACGCCTATTAGCGATGTCTTAATAAGATCGCAAAGAATTACTAGGGAAAAGGTCAATAAGGCTGATTATCTATTAGCAACTGTAGTCTATTACGGCAGTGATAAAAGAGGCTGTAGTCGTAATTATATTCCAATTTATCCAATTACAAGGTCAGCAGCAATAAAGGCATTAAAGAAAAAAAAATCGATTTTCACTAAATTTTCTCATATGGCAAAAGGTGTGGCTCAAAATGCCGGAAATGGTAAAACAATACATCATACGGCCAAAAAGTCGGGTTTTTTTTCACATTATCATCCAGCGAAAACGGTGAAAGCTAAAAACGGTAAAAGCAAATCAGTAAAAAAGGACGGACACGCATTTTATCTTGGTAAATAAGGAGATCAAAAGTATGAATATATTAATTGAATATACAGATGTAATTGACAAATCAAGACAATTTTTAGAGTATGCACTAAAAAAATCATCTCAATTTGCTTGCCATTATTATTTATCATTAGAAGGATCTTATAATAATAAGGACAGATATCCTGAAAGTTATTATTGTGAATTATTGCCTGATTTATATAACGAAATAAAAAAAGGCGATAGATGTTTTGGCGCTCATGGACCCAGTAAATATGAAAGTATCGGAGTTTATAATACTACTGATAAGGTAAAAAAGTTTGTTTTAGAACAGAATAACAAATACCCTATTATGTTAGAGGATGAAGATGAAACACCGGAGGAGTTCTATTTTTTCAAAGATAAAAGGATATGGATAATAATTTATCATGAAGATCAGATAATGCATATGTTCAATTGTGATGATGAAGATTTAGCATTTTTAGATAAGCACAATATTGAATATTTCGCAGAAGATTTTTATATTGATGTTAGACTTCCGAAAGAAAAGCGTAAATAGTAAATAAAAAACAGAAAGGTTGTTTCGAGCAATGAACGAAGATTTACATTTAGAAAAAGCCGAAGAATTTTTTGAAAAGAATAATGATAATCTGTACCTTTTCTCTGTAGAATCTTTATACACAGTTGAAAATCCCGATATTGTAGAAATTTCTATGCAGAGAATGCTGAATGATAATATATCTCAACAGGATTTTATATTTGCCGAAAATAAGATAATATCATTTTTTGAGTATTTATATATTAAAAGTGAGAAAACATATTGTTGTTATTCAACGATTCTTGATGACAAAACTTTTAAAAAGAAAAATAAAAAAGTCAAAGAAATAGGTGCATTTACAGAATACATTTCAGCTGATATTAATGAGGAAATAGAGATTAAATATATTAATGAATTAAGAGGATATTTACTGATTGGAATAAGATTCGGAACAGTATTTTTCAGATTTGAAGGCATTGATATAGAAGCGGGAATTGACAATTGTCAGAGCTTTTTTGTGAAGTTTAATAATAATGACATCAAAGACGAGCTTATATCAGCGGCTGATAAATTAGGAATTAATGCCGATAAAATGAATGTAGTATAGTATGTAAACAGTATTGGGATTTTATTAATATGAAAATAAAGACCTAAATTAGAGTACGGAGAAAAGCTTCAAAAAAAATAATCGATAATAAGTTTTTACCCGATAATACAAATAAGCTGACCTTTGAAAAAACCGTTGATTAATATTTTAATAAAGTGAGTGCAGAATAATCTGCACTCTTTTTTATTGACAAAATATACATAATACACAAGAATGTCAGAAAGTATTTGTTTATGTATATAAATATTAAAATATGTCGATAAATGTGTTGAAAATATTTAACAAATATGGTAAAATCATATTACAATATACATTTACTGGTATTGTATAAAAAATATTATGGAGGTTG
>CATKAZ010000153.1 GCA_949745795.1 uncultured Oscillospiraceae bacterium
AGAAGTTCATTTTTTTCTTTAAGACTGCTGATTCTGTCATTGTATGTTTCTATTTTTGAATCCATAAAACGTGCAATAATACCACGTTTCAGTTCGGTATTATTTTGAATATCAGAAGATTCATTTGAATCATTATGCTCATAATCATCTTCCTTTTCTTTTGGAGAATACTGAATATTCATATTATCTAAATATTTATCGTTACTCATTTTTTATTCCTCGTATAATATATTTATGGGTAATTTAAAGAGAACCCATATGAAACCTCTTGTTTATCATACCAATTCGCCATTGGCGAATTTTTATTTAAACTTAAAAGCCACTTTAAATTCTTTATCCAACACAAGATAAGCGCTGAAAGTACCGCTTCCGTCTTTTTTCTTAAATCCTTTAATCTTTGCGGACTTTCCGTAATCGAGAATAGAACGTACAGCGCCTTCGGGAATGTTTTTTCCTGAAATCTTTTTCCATATAACAAATCCGCAACCGTCCTTACCGCTTTCACAACCATATGATTTAGGATATTCAATTACATTTTTACCGCACTTGGGACATTTACCTATGACCTTTCTTTCGGCTCTGAAGGACAGGTCTTTATTTATGTTTTCTTCTTTGCTGTACGTATCAACAAGACTTTTAACAAATTCATTTATTTCATTCATAAAATCGGCAGGATTGTATTCGCCTTTTTCAATAAGCTGTAACTTACTTTCCCAAATAGCAGTGGTTTTCGGAGACTTTATTTCTTCCGGTACTGTTTCGATCAGGCTTATGCCTTTTTGAGTCGGACAAAGATTTTTGCCGGAACGTTCAACATAACCACGCTTTATAATGGTTTCTATAATTCCTGCCTGCGTTGCCTGAGTGCCGATTCCTTTCTTTTCAACGCTTTCATCTTCATAGTCCTCATTTCCCGCACGTTCCATAGCAGATATCAAAGAGGAATCGGTAAAGCGTTTCGGAGGGGTTGTCCGGTGATCTGCGATTTTTTCAGTGTGATTTTCAATTACCAGTCCCTCGGCTATATCGTTTGAAAACACAGTTTCCTTGACGGAAGTTTCTTTTCC
>CATKAZ010000154.1 GCA_949745795.1 uncultured Oscillospiraceae bacterium
CTTTATAACCACTTCTATTTCTGACATAATTTTAATTGAATCAGTATTAAATTCTTTTCCATGCTCTTCCCAATACTTTTGCAAACCTTCAGGTTTAAATTCGGGCCTTTCGATATTTATGGCTTTTTGGAAAAATCTCCAACAGTGCATTGGTCCATTACCGCCATAAGTTTTTCGAATGTCATTACGATCTTCCTCATTAATGTTATTAACAAAACGGCAAATAGGATCTAAATAGTATTCAGCTTCTTTAGCCATAAAATCTATAGAGTCTTTCATCGGATTGATTTTGCTCTTTTCAATGAGAAAATTTGCGATATCATTAATAACACGTATTAGTCCGCCTATTCCATTGTTTATTGTTAAGATTCCGTTATCTGCACTACCTTTATCCCATTCATCAGCAGTATTTAATTTAACATATGTTAAGCATTTCTCCAAAAAGGGATATAGCAATTTCATAGTTTCGTCGTTATTACTTAAGTCGAATATTCCATATTGTGTAGGCAGATTTTTCTTGTCAAACTTTGAAAGAAAATTACCTACATTTATGGAAATACGTATGCATTCAATCGTTATACATTTAATTGCAGAACTCTGATCTTCACCAATACTTATTCTTCCATAAAGAGGCGAGGTACTTTTCTCTCCCAAATCTTGGGCAATTTTCAATCTTAGTGCATCTCTTTTTTCAGATTCTTTCGGTGAATCCCAAAGCATATCTGCATTTAAAGTATTTCTTAAATTTTTTGAAACCGATTTCTGATTTTCATTTATATCCATAAATAGTCTAACTTGCTCACTTTGATCAAGATTTTCAAAAGCCACTACCGGAATACTATTACTTGAAGCGTAAGGCGAATCTGAATAACCATATAAACGATGCTGTCCATCTATAATGTAAGCAGAACGATATCGTTGTGGAAGGTGAAGAATTCCAAGATCCGCAACAGCGTCAGCCACTTGTTTATCTGAACGATCAAATTGCAATTGCTTTTTAGAATCAATACTAATTATAATAGAATTAGGGAAATATCCCTTTTCTTCATTTATAAATTTACGAACAGATTTCAAGCGATTTTTCTTTATTAATCGTTGATAGGTTGGCATCATATCGCTATTTGCTTCGCTTCTATGCAATACATATCCAATCTTTAATAATTTCTCGGGTTCAATCGAGAAAGAGTAGTAGGTATGACCGCCCATTTTTCCTCGAATTGCAGGAATACGATTATCCATTCCTTTAATTGCTTGGTTAGCAAATAAATTTCCTAATAGCTGGTATCTGGCACAAGTA
Source organism: uncultured Oscillospiraceae bacterium (assembly GCA_949745795.1). Taxonomy (GTDB): domain Bacteria; phylum Bacillota; class Clostridia; order Oscillospirales; family Ruminococcaceae; genus Porcipelethomonas. Next base: position 1,298 of record CATKAZ010000154.1, read on the forward strand.
CCTAAATGCTTAACAAGTTCTTGATAATAACTAATTTTATTCTCGTCAAAATGAGTTATATTAAATTTGTCTAAACGCTGTAGATCTTCTGCACTCATTATATAGTTGTTTGTTGCGAATATGAATTTGCACTTACGATCAGGGAAATATTTACTTGCTTCGTTTCTCAAACCGTTTATTTTTGCTCCTAATGCCTCAATTTCTTTTTTGAATACTCCATCTTTAAGTTTTAACGCACTCTTACATTCAACAAATATAATTGTCTCATCATCAACTGCAAACACATCAATCTGCTGTGTTTGAGCGATAGAATCCCCATATGACATTTTGAAATATTTATCTCTGTTCAATGTGGTAAAACCTAAATTTGCAAAAAGAACCCATATGACATCTTCAAATATTTCATCTTGTGACTTGTCTTTTTTTACTTTTACTTTTTTGGGATTTTTCATCTTATTGAGTAAAACCCAATTGTCTGCTTCTTCATCCTCTAATGAAGAAGCATAGATAGTTTTAGCTATATATGGGATATTCCTCTCTCTTTTTACTCTTGATATTTCATCGCCCGAAACCAATTTATCCCAAGTTGTATTACTCATCGTGATTTACTCCCTCATGAATATTAGTGAACATATATTCCGTTATTTTCCCTCGTTTAGAGTTCTTTCCGCCAATTAAACTATTTCTGCATAATTCCACCATTCGATCTCCATCAATTTTAAATATCTCTTCGATCTTGGGATGCGCAGCATTTGTCAATATATAATAGGCACCTTTATTTCTAATATAATCAATAAAGGAACGGAGTCTATATTGGTCATTTAATGAAAAAAGATTTTTGTTATATTCTATAAATCCATTGTTATTATGAGAAACTGTGTATGGAGGATCTAAAAAAACCAAGTCATTTCGTTGAATTCGATATTTGTATTCTTTGAAATCACAACATTTTAATCTAACGCCTTGTAATTTCTGATTTGCTATCAATATTCTTTCAGTATTGTAAGCCCAATTTTCCCTAAAACCATAAGGCACATTATAATTACCGTTTTTATTAACACGATATAATCCATTGTAAGAAGTTTGATTGAGATAAATGAATTGTGCTGCCTTATCAATTTCAGAAGTAAATTCAGTTTGTCGAATATTATAATACTGCTGTTCGCTATTTTCAAAGCTTTGAAATTTTAATATTAATTCCTGTGGATTATCTCGTATTTGTATATACGCATTAATCAAATCTGAATTAATATCAGTTAAATATGCGTGTTTGTACGACTCTAATGAAAAGAAAACCGATCCACCACCCAAAAATGGTTCATAGTAATTTCTAATATCTATGTTTGAAATGGTTGCGGCAAACTGCTCTAAAAACCATGTTTTGCCACCAGCCCAACGTATAAAGGGTTCAATATTAGACATGTTTCTGCCTCCTAAAGTTAATTATACAAATTCTATATTTCTTCGGCTTGTCCTTTACGAACCCATTCATCAATTTCGGAAACTTTGAATTTCCACTTCTTGCCGACTTTATGGGCAGGCATGTCCTTATTTACAATCCATTTTAAAGCAGAATCTCTACTAATACCAAGATATTTGCATATTTCCGACATAGAATAATATCTATCATTAATTTCCGACATAATCGACGCGCCTCCAATTTTTAACACTATTATAGCTGAAAAAGATTGAATTGTCAAGATATTTGTCGATTATTGTATGGTATTATGGAAAATGATATCTTCCATACAGGTATTGACAAAACTTTTAATCTCCGGTATAATAAAAATATAATCAAATAGAACATATTAAAGTCTTATGATACATATCCGCAAAAGCGGAGATTGCACATAAGGCTTATTTTATCCTCTGCCCGTATGTACCTTGACAAACGCATAAAGAAAATGTAATCCCTGCGCGGATACTGTCAAGGCATACCTATACAGTTTTCACGCAGGGATTTTTACATATCAGTTGAAAGGAGTTGACGGAAAAATATGATTGTGCCGATATTCTATCCCGTAGGGATAGGCAAGCATATTGTTTGTATAGACGCCAGCCTGTCGGCTGCCGCCATACAAACAGCTTGTCGGGGTGAACCCCGAACCCCAAGGAAACGCACAGGGGAGAAAATACAGCGGATGGCTACCGCTGGTGCGAGTTGTCAGCGGTAATACACCGTCTGCAGAAAGAGAGGACAAAACTAAAACCGACAACAAAACAAAAATGATCGCTATGCGTTTTCGCGAGAGCGACTACGCAACGATCAAAAGAAAAGCTGAAAAAGCAAATATGAACTTCACCGAGTTTGTAACAGCGTCGGCAATGAACAAATCCATTACCGTTGTAAACGGTCTTTCGGATGTGCTGAAAGAACAGAAAGCCATCGGCAGAAATATCAATCAGCTGACAACTCTCTGCAATATGGGCAAGATTGTGTGTCCCGATTTGCAGGAGTTGAAACAGCAATATGTCGAGATTCTTGCTACACTTAACGATTTAGTCGGGAGGTGTGGCTGATGGCGACCTTTACAGCAATTCCCGAAAAGACACAAACCGCTACGGCGATGAAACGAGTTCTTGATTATGTTATGCAAGACAAGAAAACCGTCATAGACGGAATAAAGCTTGTAAGCGGTCAGCACTGTGTTCCTGAATCGGCATATCAGGAGTTTATGGCTACCAAGCATCAATACGGTAAAGCAAAGGGTGTGTTTTTCAAACAGTATGTGCAATCATTTAAACCGGATTGCAACGCTACACCCGAACAGATACACCGTATCGGTTTGGAAACAGCAAAATTGTTTGATGGGTTTGAGGTGGTCGTCGCAACGCACATTGACCGCGATCATTGGCATAATCATTTCGTTGTCAATTCGGTCAACTGTGAAACCGGATATAAAATTCAGATTGATGAAAAAGGGCTCGAAGAACTACGGCACAAGTCAGATTCAATCTGTCAGCAGTTTGGTTTGGAAATACTGCAACCGTACCAAAAGCAAAAACAGCGGTCAATGAGTCAGCGGGAGTACCGAGCCGCGCTTCGTGGTAACAGTAAAAAACTGAAACTTACCAACGCCATTGACTATGCGGTATCTATAAGCCGGACAAAAGATCAGTTTATCGAGCAGTTACAAAAACTCGGATACGGTGTGAAATGGATCGATTATTACAAATATATCACCTATACCACATCGGACGGTCAGCGGTTTCGGGATAACCGATTACTCGATGAAAAATATTTAAAAACCAATATGGAGGAATTATTTGCTTATGAATATGAAGCAGTTAAAACAAATCAATCAAATACAAACGATAACCGAGCAGACAGTAGACGCTTTAACAGAGCCGATACAGCCGATATATCTGATGCTCAAACCGGAACAGTACAATCTGTTGGCACAGCACATTTCACAGACTGGGAACGCCATTGTTCGGAACACGGATTTGATATCCGAACTGCCGACACAGGAGGCGTTAGACGAAATGATGAGAATGACTGTCAAAGACAATTTGTTTCAGGCACGAAGAATAATGGACGAAAACATGAAGTCGATTCGATATTCGGTCGAGGTAGAGTCATCGAATCAGATGAACCGCTTGAGAGAGATGATGCATACCGAACTGAAGAATATGATGAACAAACTAAAGGCCAAAGATCTGATGCCGTGGAAACTCAAACTGAAATGGGCGGCGGTTGGAGCGATATTGCCGTCAATAGTTTGTATCTTGCAGCTGATCTTGCACTGATCGGAGGTACGGACAATGACAAGGCGAAGCCTAAATATGTCCGTGAGCGGAAACACGGTCAGAAGAAAAAGAAACAAGATGAGCAGAGTCAAGACGGTGGCTATGAAATGAAAATGTAAAGGAGGGATGACCGACAATAATCAAAATAAACGCCGTGTTGC
>CATKAZ010000155.1 GCA_949745795.1 uncultured Oscillospiraceae bacterium
ACGTTCGCTGGAAATATGGTGTGCCGCCTGCAAATAATGCCAACTATGCATGGATTCAGCATATGATTCATCACCTTGCACCAAATGGAAAAATCGGGCTTGTGCTTGCAAATGGTGCATTAAGCACACAGTCAAGCGGTGAGGGCGAAATCAGAAAGAGAATCATTGAAGATGATTTAATCGAGGGAATTGTTGCAATGCCGACACAGCTTTTTTATTCTGTAACTATTCCGGTTACTCTTTGGGTTATTTCCAAAAACAAAAAGCAGAAAGGCAAAACTCTTTTTATTGATGCCCGAAAAATGGGTTTTATGGTGGATAGAAAACACAGGGATTTATCAGATGAAGATATTGCAAAACTTGCGGACACTTTTACAGCTTTTCAGAATGGCGAATTGGAAGAAGTCAAGGGCTTTTGTGCCGTTGCAACAACAGAAGAGATTGCAAAACAGGATTATATTTTAACGCCGGGTCGGTATGTTGGCATTGAAGAACAGGAAGACGACGGCGAACCATTCGATGAAAAAATGAAGCGTCTGACTTCGGAGCTCTCTGAGATGTTTGAAAAATCCCATGAGCTTGAAAATGAAATTCGTGAAAAATTGGGGGTGATTGGGTATGAAGTATAAACTTGGTGATATTTCTATAATAAACCCTCGTGAAATCATAAAAAAGGAACTGTTGCGAAAAAAGTTGACATGGCTGTTTTGCAACCATTCACGAGAAAAATCCCATCTTTTGAATTGTTGGAATATAAAGGCGGAACTAAATTTAGAAATGGTGATACAATAATGGCAAGAATAACACCTTGCCTTGAAAATGGAAAAACATCACAAGTCAGTATACTTGATGATAATGAAATTGGATTTGGTTCTACAGAATATATTGTATTTAGAGCAAAAGAGGGAATATCCGATTGTAATTTTTTATATTATCTTGTTTGCAGTGATATAGTAAGAGATCCTGCTATTAAATCAATGGTTGGTTCATCAGGTAGACAACGTGTTCAGACTGACGTTATTCAAAATCTTGAAATTGACTTACCCTCACTCGAAATTCAAAAACAAATAGCCTCAATTCTTTCTGTCATTGATGACAAAATTGAGCAAAATAATCAAATAAATGAAAATTTACGCTTGCAAGCCGCTTAAATCTGCACCGCCGATACGTCGATTTCGCCGTTCATCAGCTTCGGCAGGAGTGTGTCTCTTATTGCTTGTAATCTGCATATTTCCTCATAATTGTTGCGGATAGCCCTATCTATCGGACTTACGGTGCTTTCAAATCTGTCCATAAGCTCCCTCGGTGGAATAGTAATTTCCATAGAATTAAGGGATTCCTTATTGATAGAGCCGAAAACAGTACCCTCACCATTGAATACATCGAGCTGTTTTTTCAAGGTGAATAAAGTATAAAGCACAAACGATTGGTGGTTATCCTTAGAGTGGATAGCAGCAAGACCACGCCCGATACAACATTCTTCGTAAGCAACATTCAAATCACCAACAGGGGAACGAACGCTCATCAGGGCATCACCGCACAAAGCTATTCGCTTAGGTTCTGTTGTATATAGCCTTCTTGTAGGAAATCGAAAACCAAAATCAGTGCGCCCCTGATAGAAAACAGCACCTTCTCCTGTTTCATTGAATGTGTCGCCCTTTGGAGATTGCCCCATAGTAATCACAGCTATATCAGAGAGACTTCCTGTTTCCCACGATTCTTCGGCGCTTTCTATGAACATCTGAGCGTAAATCGCCTGCACCTGTTGCTCTAAATTTAGCATTACAAACACCTTTTGAATTGCCATTATGTAATACAACGTAATAGGGACATTTTAGGTGAATATTGTATCAATATGCGTAGCCTAAGACAATCAAACTTCGTAAACATGTTGCAATCGACATGTTTACGAAGTTTTTCTTTTTTAGTGAATCTAGAATAAACTAATAAAAATGACCTTATATGTCGTAGTAAAATTGACATTTCATTTAAGAAACCTATCATGATTCCTAAAACAAACCCCGTTTTAAATGTGTTCCAATATACTATGACGAAGATGTCGACATTCGTTATATACAGAAGTTGTTGGGACACGTTCTATAACCACTACTTAAATTTATACATATGTTGCGATATCAAATCCTACTTGTTAATATTATACAATTGATTAAATTTACAATAAATGTTTAAAATACAGTGATTAATATATATTTAATATTAAATTTATAGAATTAGTTGCATTTTTCTATATTTTATGTTAAAATATAAGTGTGATTTTTACATTTATTCAAAAATTAGTATTAATAATTGGAATACTGCAACCAAAAGGAGGAAGTTGAAAATGTTAAATATTAAAAAGATATTTTCTGCTTTTATAGGTGCAGCCATGACAGCTAATGCACTTATGACCATGCCGTTTTCTGCTTTTGCAGACGAAGAAACTGAACGCACATACACCTATGACGGCTATGAAGTTTCGTACGATGTAACAAACTCATGGGGAAATACTGAAGTGGTATCAGTAACGTTATCCAATACCGGTGACAGTACCATTGAAAACTGGATGCTGTATTTTGATCCCAATGGACAGGTACACAATACTGTTAATGTTCAGGAGGCGCAGACTTCTACAGGTACAACATATTTCAGAAACAGCGGATACAATGCAAATGTTTATCCTAATTCATCGGTTTCATTCAGTTATATGATTGATGATTGTGAAGCTGCACCGGATAATTTTACACTCTGTCAGAAAAGAGCAGAAAAGGAATCGGGTTACGAAGTTTCACTCAAGGTAAACCAAACTTGGGGAGATGCGTTTAACGGTGAAATAATTATTCAGAATAATACCGATAAAGCAATCGAATCATGGGAATTGACAGTTGACACCAACTTTACCATTACAGAAATCACAAACAGTTGGGCGGCGAATGTAACAGAGCTTGAGCCTTACAGTTATTTGCTCAAAGGTACATATACTGGAACTGTTTATCCGAATTCAAGCGTTTCTCTTGGATTTAACGGTGTAAAGTCCGGTGAACCGACTATTACCGATTATTCGCTGACAGAAGTTGTAGCAGATGAAGAAAAAATTAAATCGTCTGACTTAAATAATTTAACAGAATATGACAAATACATAAGTAATAAAATTAATGCCGAAGCACTATATGATTCTGAAAATGAAAGTATAGATATATCATGGACTGCTGAAGCAATAGGCAACTCATTTGAGGTTTATATTTCAGATGACAATAAGAATTATGAATTATATGAAACTGTGGACGGAAATAAGTTTAATTCAGTATATCATATAAAAGATGATTTCATTGTTAAGTATGTAAAAATCAAACAGACTTTAGAAGATGGAAATATTATATATAGTAATATATGCTATGCCGTTTATGCTCCGATAGGTGTGGAGTGGACGGAATACCTGCGTGATTGGAAAATTTCAGCTGACAATGAAATTTTGTCTAAAATAAATAAGGAAGATGCTCCGTATAAACTTTCATTGGAAGTTAATGCAGCAGGTGTTCCGGATATACACCTTAATGTTTCAGAGAGTTCCTATACAAATGCCATAAAAAAGGATTACATTTTAGGAGCTGCACCTGAACTTATTTATAAAGATGATTTATTGGTAAAAGATATTACTGTTAAGTTTCAGATATCGGATAATTACTTAAACAACGAGCTTGGTACACTTGAAGGCAATTCGGAATTTACCGGTATTAAGCGTTTTAATATTTTTAAATACTTTGAAGAAATAAATATGCTTCTTCCCATTGAAACCGAATTTGACTTATCGAACAATATAGTGTATACTAAAGTGGAAGATTTGGGAACATATTGTGTAGTTGATATGGAAAAATGGCTGGATAGCTTAGACATTGATGCTAAAAAAATCAATAATAATCTACCGGGAACTTCTTTATTTAATAATTCAAAGAACGAAGATTTAAATGCATTTGTATCAGATGAACCTATTAGTGAAAATATAAACAGCGGTACTATGACAGTATCATCAGAAGAGGAAATTTCAAAAAATGTACAAGTGTTTTCAAATCAAAAAAACTTTTCAAACATAACCGAAGAAGTAAGTGATGAGCCTGTTGATATTGTATTTGTTTTACAATGTGCAGGCGAATATGAATCAAATTATTTAGCCGAAAGGCAAATGATACTTGATGCATCGGAAAACATTTTCAAAACATATAAAAATGCACACATATATATTATTGGATTTAAACATAACGAAGCATATTTTCTTAAAGAAAATGAATCCGATGTGGATTATTTTTCGTCAAGGGAAGAAATGGAATGTCTTTACAATTATGAACATGAGAAATTTGAAGGCTATGTAAACAGAACACCTGCGTATGAGATTTTAAGGGATAATGTCGAATTCAGAAATCCTTCTAAAAGCTTTGTTTTTACGTTGTATAACGGAAGTACCGACTGTCAGGGAATTGATCAGATTGATATTTGTAATGACCCGAATATGAATATGAACTATTCGGAAGTATTGGCAGGAGTAGTGTACATAGGTGCAGAGAGCACGGTATCCGTACTGGACGCAGTAATTGAAAAGAACGGAATTTGTATAATATATGATGAAAATTCAGCCGAAGTAATATATGAGCATATTTGTGATAATATGCAGCTGCAAGTACCGGATGAATTTGAAGATAAAACATATATGGGAATGGATTGGAATGAAATAAATTTATCATCTCCATTGCAGGTAAACGGAGAAACAGATTCAGATCATGACAATCTTACCGATTGGGAAGAAGTAGATTCCGAATTTCTTAAAAAAAGCGGAATGATATTAAATGAAAATGAATATATTGTAGAAGATCAGCTTCCGACTGCATGGTATATGTTAAAAACAGAATATAATTATGTACCGTTCAGATTTGTAAATTCAAATAATTTTGGTCTATATAATATATTAAACAAAATAAAGGTGCTGCCGGTTAAATCTAATCCGTTGAAAGAATCAAGTGCGGATGACGGAGTAAATGATTTTGATAAACTGAAACCGGAAGGAATGTTTAATAATAACATATCCAAATTCTATGATGAAAAAGACAAGTATTATGATTACTACAATGACAGTAAATATTATATGGAACATTTGGAAAACCGCTATACAGATAAAGGGGCGTTTCAAGCATATACAGTTGAAAGCTTATTTACAGAACTGAAAGATCCGACAATAAACAGTGCATCAAATTCAGTGTACATAAAAGTTGAAGGAAATGAAATAACAATATGTCCGAATATATATTTTACAGGAGATTACAATGCAAATGCATTGGACTATTTAAAAACAGAAAATGATGGTTCCAAAAGATTATATGAAGATTTAAAAAATAAATACGGAGATAATGTAACGCTGGATAAAGTATTTTTAGACGGATTGAAAAACAGATGGGAAAAAGAATTTACCGGAACAATATTTGATTTTTATCCTGGTATGCAAATTAAAACAAAAGTAGAATTTAATTTGTATGAACAAGAACCGCAAAATCAAAATTATATAAATGTTAATATAAATACAAAAGGCGGAACAGCTAATACAGAAATGGGAGGTATTGTCAAAAATAATAAAATGGAACTATATATAGGTCAATATGATAATAGTGGATATAGCATAGATGTATTTGAGGGTGTATGTTCACATGAATTCGGTCATACTTTAAATATTACTGATGCTTATTCTAGTATGAATAATAATTTTACATCTGCTCATCGTAATAACCAATCGGACGAATTATATTATAATAAAGGTATATACGGAAGTGTTGGAGGCGGAGAAATAATGCGTGCAAATAGCGATGTACTGCCAAATGATATAGAAATGGTTTTATATGGCATTATAGAAAATGAAAATCAGCATTTTACTCCTACATATTATAATAACTATGATTGTGAAGTTTCTTCGGCAATAAAAGCAAAACATTTATATCAGTATGTCCCTGATGTTAAAAAGCCGGAACATGATATGGTATATAAAGAGGGAGAATATTATAAATGGATTGATAAAAAAGGTTATGTACTTGCTGATGCTAATATAAAAGTTGGCAGTATTGATGGAGTAGATTTGCAATATTATGAAGAAACATATGAAGGAAATACTACTGTTACAATTTGTGGGTTATCGGATAATACGTATTCAGGAAAAGTAATAATACCGGCAGAAATTGACGGAAATAAAGTTACGAAAATCTGTGACGGAGCATTCAGAGATTCAAAAATAAAATTAATTGAATTTGAAGCTCCAGATAATATATACTTTATGGGGATGGGTGCATTTTATAATTGTGTTAATTTAGAAAAAATAGATATACCACATGTAAAATATATTTTTGTCAATACATTTGAAAATTGTACAAATCTTTCAGAAGTAAATATTCCGCAAGGTGTTATTAATATTCAAAATTCAGCATTTAAAAATTGTGGTTTAATTAGT
>CATKAZ010000156.1 GCA_949745795.1 uncultured Oscillospiraceae bacterium
AATGAAAATCTTGAAAAATTTGAACTTGGAGTAGCAGCTTCAAAGATTTATGACTTTATTTGGGACGTTTACTGTGACTGGTATATTGAACTTACAAAGCCGAGAATTGCTGAAGGCGGAGAAACTAAGAAAACTGCTCAGGCGGTATTGGTATGGGTAATGCAGGGAATGCTGAAGCTTCTGCATCCGTTTATGCCGTACATTACCGAGGAAATATGGCAGGTTCTTACTAATGAAAGCGGTTCGATTATGGTGTCTTCATTCCCTGTATATGAAGAAAAATATTCTTTTGCAAAGGAAGAAGAGGATTTTTCAAAGGTAATCGACGCTATCAAGGCAGTAAGAGCAAGAAGAACTGAAATGAATGTTCCGCCGTCTGTAAAGGCAAAGATATTTATTGAAACTCAGTATGGCGAACTGTTCGGCAGCTGTGGTATTTTCTTTGAAAAGCTGGCTTCCGCTTCTGAAATTGAAACGGCTGATAAGTATGATATTGAAGACGCTGTAACGGCTGTAACAGACTGTGCAAGACTGTTTATTCCTCTTGACCAGCTTGTTGATAAAGAAAAAGAGCTTGCGCGTCTTGAAAAGGAAAAGGCAAAAGTACAAAAGGATATAGACTTCTTAAGCGGTAAGCTTAATAATCAGGGATTCCTTGCAAAGGCTCCGGAAAAGCTGATTGAAGCTGAAAAAGCAAAGCTTGCTAAAGCAGAAGAAAAGATGTCTAAAATTGAGCAATCAATGGCAGGATTAAAATAAAAAAAATAAAAACCCGGGATAATTTTCTCGGGTTATTTATTATTAAAAAGAAGTGATGATTAACATGAAAATTAAAGGTCTTATTTTTGATATGGACGGACTTATGCTGGATACAGAAAAGTTACTTTTAAAATTTTGGATACAGTCGGCAAATGAGTTTGGATTCGATATGAAAAGAGAACATGTACTTGGCATACGCAGTCTTGCAGCGAAGTATGCTATACCGAAATTACAGGACATTTTCGGTAAGAGTTTTGATTACTATGAAGTGCGTAAGCGCCGTATAGAGCTTATGAATAAGTACATAGAAGAAAATGGTGTTGAAAAAAAGCCGGGACTTGATGTGCTTTTGGAGTATCTTTAAGTACACGGATATAAAATTGCCGTTGCTACTGCTACTGACAAGCCGCGTGCTGAAATGTATTTAAAGTCTGTGGGCGTGCTGGATTATTTTGATGTTATGGTGTGCGGTCCCATGGTAGAAAACGGAAAACCTGAGCCTGATATTTATTTGAGAGCCTGCGAATTACTTAAGCTTAATCCGTCAGAATGTTTGGCACTTGAGGATTCTCCTAATGGAATAATATCCGCTTATCATGCCGGATGCAAACCGGTTATGATTCCTGATTTGTCTCAGCCGGATGAAGAAATTCTTTGTCTGTTGTATAAAAAATTAAATAGACTTGATTGTGTAATTGATTTACTGGAAACTTAAAATTTCAATAAAGTGAAAAGGATGTTAAAAAAATACGAAATGTATGAGTAATGTATAATAAAGTTGTGTGAAAAGTAAAAAAATTATGCAATATGTTTAAAAAAGACTTGCATTAATAAGAAATTTGTGTTATAATGAATGTACAAAATAACCAATGTAAGGTTGGCTAAGGAGGAATATATTGTGAAAGTAACTATTTCAGCAAGAAAAATGCAGGTTCCGCAGAATTTTCCCGAATATGCAGATAAGAAATTAAATTCTAAACTCAGTAAGTTTTTTGGAGATGAAGCTGAAGCAAAAATTACTATGTCAGAACACAAGAACCAGATTATTCTGGAACTTACAGTTAAATATAATAATATGATTTATCGTGCTGAGAGGCAGGCTGCTGATAAAAATGATGCATTGGACAGTGTTGTAGATATTATTATCAGACAGATAAGAAAGAATAAGACTAAAATTGAAAAGCGTCTAAAAGATACTGCTTTTAAAGAAGCTTATACTGATACTGTTGAAGAACAGATTGATTATGAGATTATTAAGCATAAATCCTTTGTAATGCGTCCTATGGATGTTGATGAGGCTATATTGCAAATGAATATGCTGGGTCATGCTTTCTTTATGTTCTGCAATGCAAAGACCGGCGATACTAATGTTGTATATAAGCGTGATGATGGTAATTATGCAGTTCTTGAGCCAACAATTGAATAAATTTTATTAAACGCCGGTTAAAACCGGCGTTTTATTTTTACTGTAATGTCATCAAATTTTTGTTGATTTTTAACGGTTTGTATGTTAAAATAAAAAAAGTATTATGATTTCCGGAGGCGATAAAAGAGTATGAAAAATAACAAGAGTATAGTTTTCAGAGC
>CATKAZ010000157.1 GCA_949745795.1 uncultured Oscillospiraceae bacterium
ACGCTGCTATATCCGAAAACACTTCCTTCTGCCATTGGTCACATTCGAACTTGCAGACTTCATGGGCGAATAATTCGGGGTTTATTCTATATCTTGGAATTCGTTCAATAAAAAATTGAAGAAAATTATTATAATCATGACTCATTTTTTTCGCCCTCAGTTACCGCTTCTATCCACATCTTAATAATATTATTTTCACCCGTATCGCCCGACAATTGTTTCTTTTTAAGATCCAATTCTTTTTTCTTCAAAGTAAGTTCTTCGGATGAATTATCTTTACCAAGAATATTACGAATTTCTTTAGATGCCGCAACATCTCCTGATGCCGCCTTTAAAAACAATCCCTTAAGAATTACCATTTCATTGTCTGAATCTTCAGTTGGAATTCCTAAAGCTTCAAGTTCTGCTAAGTCGCTGTCACAAGCAGGGAGTGATAGCAAAAGCTCCATTTTATCTCTCATAGACTTTCTTTTACGTCTTGCCTCTCCAGACGCTTTACCTGCTTTTCGAGCATTTTCTCGGCGTTCGCTCGGCGTTAAATCTCCTGGACGTATCAAATTATTTTCATTCAAGGTCACCACCTCACTGTTTAAATTTAGGCAAAAGAAAAGCACCTTCGAGAGGTGCTTAAGTGTTATTTTTTGTATCGCCTTTATACATTAATATTTGAAAACTGTTGCAAAAGGCAAGAATAGATGTAATCAACATCATCGCAAATATAAAAGAATCTACAAATGCTAATATATATTTTACAAGTTGGAATCTGTGTAATATTTCTATATTTAGAGATAAAATCAATATATTTATTAAAATAGTTAAGATAGACATATATATCGCTGATTTAACATTAAAGTAAAGTTGTTGAATATATGATGTTTCTTTTTCTATTTGGTAAAAAAGCTGGCTGTCTCTAAACTGTAAAATTATAGCCATAACCAAACTTATAACACCAAGAATTACTGTTGAAAATGTAATTATATGTGGTAAAATTTCCGATATATTTTCAATTAATCTGTATTTATATAATATGATTATAATTACCGAAATTAATATACTTAAAATAATATAAGTAAATATATATATATTATTCAATAAAAATTTTTTTATTACACATTTAATATATCCTTTTGTTATTTCAACCACCCTCTATTTATTTTAATGAATTTTTATCTAATTCAAAACAACATAACATTTTTTGATATATTGAGTTTGCACTCAATTCTTCTCTTTTATCATATTCAAATTCTATTATACGCGTCAAAAATGGGGTAGACCATGTCAATGCTTCTTGTAGATTTGTGTTTGGATCTCTGTATTTTGTAGTTATATCAAAACCATCATCTGATTTTGAACCACAATTAATATCGTTTACATCCTTTACACAATAGCCGCTTTTTATTATATTGATAATCTCTTCTTCATTTAATTTTTTGTCCTTATCTTTTCTTACATCTACTTTAATTTCAAATATACATTTATAACCATGAGTTTTATTTAAAATTTTTTCCAAGTCAACAAAAATTTTGTTAGGCTTAGAGTCTTTCAATATTTCCTTTAACGCTATTGAATTGCAGGCAACTTTTATGCTCTCAAATGTATTACATTTTTCTAATTCTTTAATCTTTTCTGTATTCATAATCTGATTAAGAATCACCTTAATTGGTAATTCATTATCTACGCCTTTATCGTTATAGTTATTTTCTTGACAAAAATTTTCGCACCACATTCTTGTTAAAAAGGATTCTAGTTGCTTTGATGAAACTGAATATTTATTTTTTTGAAGCATTATAATTTTACATTGAACAGAATATAGTATATTTATATATTCACCAATGTATTCATCATCTTCAAGAATTATAGGTTCTTTTTCTCCGCACACTTTCTTCTTAGTAATGAAGTCTTCACGATTATTTGCCATTTGAAAAAACACATATTTCTCATCATCATTATATGTGTCTATATCAATGTCTATTATTTTATTATCTATTTCATAACTTCTATTCAGAATGTTATTATAAGCTTTATTCAACAATAATCTCAAATCAAATATACAGTTATTATTAGCGATATTTTTTAAATTATAAAAGCTATCTAACGTTTTCTTTATTTCATTATATTTTGATTTATCTTCTTTTTTAGCCTTTTTTAAGCTTTTTTCAAACTTTTCTATTCGCCTATCAATTTTCTTTTCATCAAAAATTAATGCTGGTAAAAAATATCCGAATTTTACTTTCTTTTTTATCTTTTTAGACATAAATATTTCCCCCTTTTATATTTTTACTAAATTCTACCATAAAATGACAAGTTTTACAACATAGTATTTAAAATTCAATATAAATATTTTGTAATATAATTTGTGCAATTTAAACATATAGAAAAAATATAATCCATTCAAATAAAGAACGGCTTATATAAAAAGGGGATAAAATAGCTGTTCTCGTACAGCCTAACGCCATTTTCTATAACTTTTTGAATAGTCTTCGGGAAAATGATAACTTAGACTATTGGCGCAGTCTATCGGAGTTGCACCGACTAAAACTACTGACTGCATAACAGCCGTCTGAATTTCAACGGCTGTATTCAGGAGTTAAAATTATGTAGAAGAGAGGTTAGAAATAGGGCGATGCTGCTTCCGCCCTATTTCCATAGTACTATAATATCATATTTTATTACTGAATAAAAGGGTAAAAAGTATAATAAAGTAACATATAATTTATTTGCATTATATTATTTTTGCGAATTCAGATAAGGCTCTTTCATGAAGTACCCCTTTGGTGTAATCGTATTCCTTGTTTATATGTTCCGCTACCTCTTGCCATGTCAGGTTTGATATATATTTATCAATTAACAATGCTGCATATAACTTATTTGACATTTTATGTATTTGTATCATAATTTCCACTTTTAGTTGCTCAGATTCTTTCATCATTTCTAAAGCCTTTGTAGCGTAGTCAACCATTTCGGCCACATTTAAACCTATTTTATCGGAAACGTTACCATTATGTTGCGCTGGCAAATCAGTAAAAAAACTTGTAATCTTTGTTGCACGTTCTCGGCACTTTTGTATAGATATGTTTAAACTATCTATTTCTAAGTCAATATTATTTGCCCTCATTAAATACTCCTTAGCAGTCAAACTTCTCACTCCTCTCACAAACTAAGTTGAATATCACCTAGCATTTTATCTTTAGCATCTTTGTAAAATCTTTTGTCAATTTCAAATCCGTAACAACTTCGATTCAGTTCTGCACATGCCCTCAATGTCGAACCGCTTCCTGCGCAAGGATCAATTACAACATCACCCTCATCGGTAAATATTTCAATTAATTTTTTCAAAACTCCTACTGGTTTTTGTGCTGGATGAATTTTCGGATATAAATTCTTGTTATCTTTTTTCCACTCGAACCAATTGAATACCATTTTTCCATTATTTCTGAATTTTGGAAGTTTGTCCCGATAAAGTATCAATGCATACTCCGTTGCACCGCATACTCTCATGTTTGCTTTTAGTACCTGCGGACTATAATTTTTGCAAAATATTAATGGAATGTTATGTTTAAAACCATATTTTTCAGCGTATGTAATAACGTCCTGAATCTGTTCAAATGAACAAAATATTATCATACACGGCGCATCAGAACTTCTTCCCCTCGGTCCTCCCTTTATCGGTTCTTTTTTTAATAACCTGTTGCAAAAATGAAAATATTCTGCAATGTTAAAATTGAAATCAGAATTAAATGCCGCCTTTTTAGCAAACTTACTTTCTCCGTTTTTATTGTCGCCGCCATTGTACCACATCGGATTGCTGCCATAAAAATTATTACCGATATTATATGGAATGTCAGCTATAACTAATTGAGCTTTAGGGATGCCATAACGTTTATAGTTTTGAAAATTATCGTTTATCAATTCAATTTTCAAACTTCTACCTCCTTTCAACAATAAAATCAATTTTATTCAAATTCTTGTTCCGTATGTATTTCATTGCTTCAAATTCGCTGTCAAATATTTTGTATCTGTCATAGATGTCACAAACTATATGTCCGTTGTGTTTGTCATAAATCACGAACTTTTGCTCTGACATTTTAATTTTCCTTTCGTTTGGCTTGATATTCACCGTAATTTGTGGTGTGTCGGGCGATAGCATTAATTCTTTGCATACTTCTTAATCTAGCTTGCTTTACTTCATTTGCAGGAGATATATATTCCCTTGAATTTCTAATATTTCGCATATATTCACGCCTTTTCTTGCGATTCCGTTCTTTGGCACATTCGGTACAATATTTTTTAGCACTGCCGCAATCAGTTATTTCAACACCACATGTAATACATTTTCGTGTAAAGTTTTTATGTGTTAACATTTTTTACACCTCGTTGCTTTTCTTACATACCGGTCCGAATTTACCTTTTCCGTTTTTTATGTACCGGCATCCTTTGCACAAGCCTTTTTTTCGGCAAATATCAATTGCACGGTCTGAATCTTCCGTGTATTGTGCTGCCGTTTTATAAAAACTGCATTTTGTATTCAGACCGTTACAATATTCAACAGTTAAAGCGGAACATGTACCAAAATCTCCGCTGAAAGCGCACTTTTCTTTATTGTCCATTAAATTACTGTTCATTTTCCAATACCTCCATATTTCAATTCTAAGCCTATTTTAAGGCATTCTAATTTATACCCTGTAATTTCATTATAACATACGTAAAATTGATTACAGTGCATTCTAGGCGCTGCTTTGGGTATTCTCGTTATCAATACAGTTTTTTCTTGACATTTTCAGTCCTCCTGTTTACATAAAAACAATAAACTCGTCCACTTCTTCGATTACTGGACTATCCATTTCTTTGTATGTTTCTTCATCATTCAAAAATTTAGTCATTGCCTCTTCTTCGCTGTCAGCTTCGACATACGCAAAACCGCTAATATTTATTTTATACTTCATTTTCTTCTCCTTCCAGCAGTTCGGGATTGTCAAAAATATTACCTATAACCTCACAATTTTGCATAGCCACAGGATTGAAAACCCCATTAGGAAGCGTTGCAAGATATCTTGCTTGTTCAGTCGAATATTTTATTTCAAAAAGTTTTTCATTATGTTTTATAATATCTCCCTCGAAAATCTTAACACCGTTATTATCAGTTAAACCTGTGAATTGACCGACTGTTTCGGGGATAACACAAAATAAATTTCCATAGCCACTCGTTATGTGAGTTGTTTCTCTGATTGCCGAACGTGAAAATCGGTATGATCCTTCAAACCATTCGCCATTATCTGTTCGTTTCCCTCTAAACAATATTTCTCTATTCATCTTTCAATATCTCCTCAATTTTATCAGCATACCGCCATTTACAAATATTTCTGCACTGTTCAACCGTTGTACAATGACAAACGGCTTCTCTACAAACCTTCTCGCAATCGTCAGACACCAACCAGGTACGTATATCCTCTGACGCTGCTTTCAACAATTCTTTCAAACGGGCGTTTTGCTGTGCGATTTTTTTCCACCTATCCTCAGCATCTTTAGCGCGATTGTAATATTCAATATTGCTGTTTTGGATTTCTTCATTTTGCTTATTTAATTTTATATTTTCCTCCAGTGCTTTAATAGCCATATCAATTACAGTAACATATTTGTTTGAATCCTTATCGTTGTTCAATTTATATCTCATTTTCCAATAATCTCTTTGGTCTTGTAAACCCGATAAAGTTTTTTCAATCTCGTTCATAAAGTCCTCCTTTTAATTTTTTCTTTTGCCTTGGTGCAAAGCTTTCATCACCCGTCATAATTCCTATTACCTCGCATGCCAATAATGCTATATCCTCGGCGGTGTTTGATTTTTCTATATCGTTCATAAGCGTTCCTGCTTTGCGAATATTGTCTTGGTAAGCTTTATATACCGAACGCCATTGCTCATAAGCCGATATAGTTTCTTTATAGTCACTAAAAATTTTTGCTTTACGACTTGCTGCAACCTCTTTAGGAAGATTGTCGTACTTGTATTCAGCATAAATAATCCTCAATTGGTCGAAATATCTGTATGCCGCAGGTGGGAATCTTGAAATATCTATTGTCACATCATAAGCCATCTTCTCAAGCTTTTTAAAATCCTCCGGATCATTAAAATCAAATTCCGGTCTTGATTGTATTTTGTAAGGATTCATATTTTTTCTCCGTTGGAGGGTTATGGAGGGTTTGAAGGGTATTCTATATTCTTTTTATTTTTTTTTTTTTTTCTATGTAAAGGAATAAGAAAAACCCTCTAACCCTCCTATACCCTCCGTTATCCTATTGAAACAGAATATGATTGTTTTTCGGAAATTGTAATGCCTTTATAATATACGCAGCCTCCTTTTCCTTTGAATTTTTCATAACGTTTTGATAATTCTGCGCCAAACTTCGTATTGCTCATACGGTATTCATTATTTTCGCAAGCCCATTCGGAATATGCCGCATAAATTACACTTGCTCTGACTTCTCCCTCCGTTATGCAGCATGCATCAGTAAACGCAGAAATGACATCCATTTCATGACGGTAATCATCAACGGCATCTTTCATAACCTTAGGCATATCCAGTCCTTCCGATTGCCATAATCTAAACCCCTCTGCCATCCATGACAGGATGGCGGGAAGTTCAGCTTTTAATTTGTATTTCAGATTTTTATCAACCTTTTCTCGAGGGATAGAAACGGTAAAAGGAATAATATGGATTCTTCTCCATATACCAGTATCAGTTCCTCGGATAATTGGTTTGTGATTTGTTGCCATCCATAATTTAAATTCAGGCTTAAACTCAAATTCATCGCCATACAGTTTTCTTGCAGTAACAATATCATCTCCCGTAAGCTGTTTCAGAAGCCCCTCGTTAATCCTCATTCCTTCATTAGGCTCAACCGAGGTAACTAGTCTCGCACCCTTAAGACGGGCAATATCACTGTTTGCGCTGCTTCCTGAAGGCTTGACCATAATTGTTTCAGGTTGAATGTTGGTAGCGTAATCACCCATAATATAACGAATGATTTCAAGAAATGTAGATTTGCCGTTTCTTCCTGTACCATAAAGAAAAAATACACACTGTTCTGTGGTTAGACCACTCAGGCTATATCCGGATGCTTTTTGAATATATCGAATAAGTTCACGGTCGCTATTAAAAATATCATTAAGAAAATTCAACCATAATACAGGCTCACCTACATTGTCATGAAAAGGAACATTAAGCATTTTTGTCATAAACCTTTCCGCATTGTGGGATATAAGCTGTCCCTTTGCAAGGTCAATAATTCCATTTTTACAGTTAACAAGCATTTTATCGGTATCCATATTTTTCGGCAAAATCGGTACATGATGTTCCAATTCCTTGATCATTGCTTTTTTGGCATTATTTGAACGTGTTTTTTTAAGATGTTTTTTAAAATCATCATAATACATACCGCCTTCATGTTCTGCCCAAAGAGTATTTTCATTTTTCATAATTTTAAGAGTAGCATCTGCTACACGATATATCTCGCCTATATTGTCATAGTTCCATTTACCGTCACGATAATACAGCCATCGTTTGTCAACATAACTATATTTGAGACAGTACCCGTAATTGTCAAAGATCCGTTCTGCATTTCCGGTATCGTCAAAAGAATAAAGCTTTTTATTTTTTGATTGTTTAGAACCTACAGAAATGCTATAATTGCTTGGATTATGAGGCGAATAGATATCCTGACAAGTAGAAATAGCCTTTTGAATAGTAAGCATACCGTATGTACTGCCGGACTGCTTTCTGTCCCATTTACTCCGCATAAGTCCTGAACTGCGATAAATACTGTCCATAAGCTCCACATCTTTGCCACACCAAAAAGCAAGCATATTGCAAAAAGCCATATCTGCTTCTGATTGCGAAGCATAACCTGATATATCACCCTTGTACAGTGCCTCAAACTTAGAACCATTTTGGGAGTTTCGTGCTTTTTCAATTATTTCATTTGCGGAAAAATCTAATGACGGCAATTGTGTCCCCGTGGACATTAAATTAATATTTTTGCCTTGCATAAGATACTTGTCATGAAGTAGTTTTACTGCCTCTGTACCATCTGAAACACTTATAAATTCAGAGCAGTAATCACCGGTCATAACAAAAAATCGTCCGCTGTCGTACATCTCAAATTTACCCGATCGTCTCCTTCCTTCGGGGAGACGACCGCGGCAAATTATATGTATGCCAGTTTTTGATTGCGAAAGTTCCGTATAGCTTTGCAGGGTATTTACAAATTCTGCGATTACATTGTTTGTACATCCGTTAAGGAAATCAGAAAGAGCCTCAGGCATGTCATCTAAATCTACCCCGAAATACCCGCTTCTTTCAAACATAAAACCAATACCGGCAAAGTCAGACGATACTCTGACAGCAGTTTCAAAATCTGCCCATGTATCAGGATTATTACTTTGTGCCTGACCACCTGTAAATGGATTGATAGGTTTTTTACTAATACCGCTGTGTGCTTTTGGATCAGGCTCTGCCTTCCAGCAAACCCAATTTCTTAACTTTTTTAACTCTTCCGGTATAAATTCGTACATTTGTCCTCCTTAAAACGGAACTTCTCCGTCGCTAACAATTTCTTCAAAATCATCCAAATTGCCAAGGGAAAGATTCTCCGGCTGTTTAGGCATATCTGCTGCAAAACTTTCATTAGGTGGGGCAGCTACAGTATCCGTTGTAACATGCTTCTTTTCTTTATCTTTAAAAATGTGTTTACAGTCAGGATATTCAGAAGCATTGACATATTTAACATTTTCCTGCTGCTGTCCGTTCCACTCTCGATGCTCAAGAGTAACTTTTAAAGGACGGTGCATAAGATCCTTACACATATCCATAACGGATTCATAAGCCTTCCCATTTGGCAAGTTTGCAGATTTTGCCAGCCGCATAATCTGATTGAAAATATAGCCCTGAACCTGTTTATCTGCATCTGTCGGTTCTTTTTTCTTCCAAAGAGTATAAAATATATATCTGTCTTTAAAATTTTGTTCAATATCATTTCTTACAACAAGTGAAAGATTTAAACCTGTTGAGCCTTTCTTGGTGGTACGTTCCTCAATATTACGTATAATTACTTCGTAGTCTCCTTCAGGAAGTATCCCATAATTGTCATTTACATTTTCATAATTAGTTGAAAATCCCATTTTTTATCCTCCATTTACTAATTTAATTGCATCTTCGACACTTCTGCAAATACCTGCAATTGCACCGGTTGCTTTCATTTGATTTATAAATTTTTTCTGTTCATCAGTTACCTTACCACACTTTGTCTTTACTTCAATGTAAACAGCTCTGCCGTCAGATTTGCGATGACCATTTAAATCGGAATATCCTTTAGGAACCCCAGTACTTAAATAACTTCCGTTTTTAGTCCAACCACAACCAACATTTGTGCGAAAGATTACACAACTGTCTGCAAGTGCCAGACGTATAGCATTTTGTATAGCGTGTTCTTCAGTCATGCTATCATTCCCCTTTGTTTTGCTTGATAATACGCCCATCCGCTTTTATAGCCATGACTTTTAGCATATTCCAGCAGTTCACCGTAAGAATTACACTCTTCAGGAGTTTTATAATTCAATACAAATCCCTCAATTTTTGTAAGCTCTGCTTGTTCTTGCTTTATTTCTGCCGCTTTTTTTTGTTGGAAAAGATATCCGCATTCAGGGCATATATTTACAGAATTTCCGTCTTCATCAAATGGACTGAAAACTGCAAAGCATTCAGGGCATTCCTTAATTTTTGTTTCTTCAGATGCAGAAGCTTTAATTTTATTTTTTCTACCCTCAAGAGACCATGTGCGGTCTGCATCAGGCATGCCAAATCGTGCATAATTTCCAACATGATCAATTATTACGGCCCGCTTTCCTTTGCGATATCTCATACACCTCATGGACTGCTGAATATACAGAGTTAGGCTCTGGGTCGGGCGAAGCAATATTGCACATTCACAATCAGGAACATCAAAACCCTCGCTGATCAAATCAACGTTGCACAATACATCAATCGCTCCTCTGCGAAATTCCTCTATAATACGTTCACGTTCTATTTTAGGTGTACTGCCATCAATATGTGCTGCTTCAATACCAGCCATATTAAACTGCATTGCCGTTTCCATGGAATGGCGCACTGACGTACAATAACATACCGCTTGTCTTCCTTTTGCGAGCTGATTATAATATTTGATAACATCACCGAAAATAGCCTTTCTGAGCATCAGATTTTCAACAGATGAAATATCATAATCTCCTTTTTTAATACTGATTCCGGTAAGATCAACCAATGATGGGGCATAATAATCATACGGTGACAGGCAATTATTTTCTATCAGCCATTTTGCCGATACTCCTATAATCAATTCATCATTGACATCACTTAATCCCGAACCATCAAGACGGACAGGCGTTGCAGTAATTCCGGCTCGATAAGCATTAGGAAAGGCTTCATAAACTTTTTTATAAGTAGATGCCTTGCTGTGGTGGTTTTCATCTGTAATTATCAGAGACGGCGGCGGCAGCTTGTTAATACGCCGTGCAGCAGTTTGCACCATCATAACGGTACAACGGAGCATATCAACACCCCACCGTCTAAATGTATTTTCAATCTGTTCACAAAGTTCCTTACGGTGTACTATGAACAATACACGGTTTTTATTATCCGTTGCACGTTTTGCGATTTCTGCCGCTATTACAGATTTACCGCCGCCGCACGGTAGTACTATACATGGCGCTTTTTTGCCGGAAATCCAGCTTTTACGAAGCTTGTTTATCAGTTCCTCCTGATACGGTCTTAGCGGCATTATTTTCAGCCTCCTTCTTACGCTTGTTTATTTCCTTTACCATGCAGTTCCAGCATAGCTTTCGACCATAATTTTCAAGCGTACCTTCTGCTATTTGTTGAATGCTTCGTCCTTGTGCGGATTTTATAAGCTGACTGCAATCTGTACAGCGTTCCGGCTCAACGCCGTTATCAAGCCATTCTTTCAGAGATTTTCCTAATTCGGGAGTAATTACTCCACTCCACGAATCCAAAAACGTTGTATCCTTAGCGGCACATGCAATATGATTTCTTGCAATATTAAGCACGATATCAAATTCATATTCAGTGTTTTCACGCTGAACAGGCGCAAGCCCTATTTTTACCGGTACAGTTTTTCCTCTTTCATTTTGTTCCATAGCGTAAGCCATTTTAGTTCTCATTGTAACTATAGTATGGCAGTTTACAGAAAGAAGCGCATTGACAAGATTGTTTTGGATCTTCCCGGCTTCATCCCATGCTGAAAAGCTATTTTTATTCGACTGTGTTCTTTCAATTGAAGATTTTATATCAAGAACTCCGCCTTCATTGTCCCATGCATGTGAAAAACTGTCAATTATTACAACACCATCAGCTCCGACAGCTTCAGCACCCTCCAAAACCATTTGCTTATACTTATCCGGTGAATATGGAGCAGTCATTTCCTGATAAAGAAATGTTCCTGTTTCAAAATCCGATCGGTTTGCATAAAATTTTGCTCTGCCATGTTCAGTATCAATAAGGGCAATTTTCCCCCAATCTCCGGTTATACCATAGGCCATAAGTAATGCTGACAGTGTTTTTCCCGCACCGCTTGGACCTGCAAGCGCGAGCCTTAGTTTACTTTTCTCTCTTGTTACTTGTGTAAAAGCCACTAGAACCCCTCCTTAACTTATTATTACAGACTGACCTGCTTCAAGGTGCGCGCCGTCAAACGTTTCACCGGATTTTATCAGTTTTTTAATTTCCGACTTTTTGATTTCAGGCAAACTATATTTAAGAAGATCATCACGCCCATGGTCTTGAAGCATATTTATAAATTCTATTTCATTATCAATTTTAAGCCCGGCAGCATTATTTCTTATTGTAATTTTTGCCCTTGGCGTATCAATTTTTTTAACACCTATTGCTCGCATGCAATTCATCAGATATATTTTAAGACGTTCAATACGCTTATTTCTACTATCACGCCTTTCCCTGAGTTTTTTTATTTCTATATCTATAACCTCAGCTTCTGCTTTCAGGCATTTTATATATTGCGCAAGATTTTCAGCTTTCAAATCAAATTCTTCTTCGATGCCGGAAAGGGTATCAAACCACGCTTCAAGCATTTCTGCCTTTGCTATTTCCGGATCTACAACATTTCCATCATCATCAATTGGTTCACCTTTATCATTCAATTCAAATTCATATTCACTTATGGAGTCGAACTGATCAAACAATGTTTCAAAATCCTGTGATATATCAAACAATCTTGACATTTTTCATACCTCCGTTTGTTTCATAATTTCTATAAGCTTTTGAGTTTTTTCTTTACAGAACGCTTTATCCTCTGTTTTTTGTTTTTTCACAAAATTAATAAGGCTTGTAAATGAATTGTAAACCATACTATAATACGCTTTAAAGGTTTCTTTAATATCGGGTACGACAATCTGCTCAGTTTTTTCGTTCTTTGGTATTTCTGAAAGCTTTTTTTCATATTCTTCAGTAAGCTTGTCTATACGGGATTTGTAATCCTGATGCAGTTCACGAGTCCGAAGTGCTGTATCTTCCTGAAGCTCATTGTATTTTTTTGCCCATTGGTCATCACAGGTTTTCATAGCTTTTTTAAGATTTTCAATTTCATGAGAATTTGATTCGGAAACTGCAACATCAATAGGTCTGTTTTCAAGTTCTTCTATCTGTCTGCAAAGTTCATCACGCTGCCGGCTCAGACTATTAAGCTCGTCCAACAAGCGTTTACGGTCGCTGTCTTTTTCGGCATTTTGAGTTTCAAGAGATTGTATGTAATCACTTTGTTTATTATTTTTCTCACGCAGTGCCTTGATTTCTTTGACCTTTTTCTCTAGATCACGCTTAGTAGCAGATTCAATATCTGTAGTTTGAGTGATTTCAGTGCGTTCTTCTTCAGAGAGAGACGCAAGAAGTGCAAGCTTTGTTGTCCCAAAACCTGCAACCGGTTGCAGGTTTTCACCATAAACTTCAATTATTTTTATAAAATTAAATGCTTGTCGATATTTAATCCCTGTTTCCGTCTCACAATACTCCTCAAAATTCCGATACCCCAGTTCCTTATATAGCTTATCATCCCTCATTTCTTTCAAGCCTTTGCATACTTCATAAAGAGACGTCTGTGCTACCTGAGCGTTCGCTATAATACTTCTATTTATATTTACTGCCTTTATGTAACTATCTGTAATTGTTGTGGTGTCAAGCTGTCGGCCGTCTGCTGTTATTGCATATTCGGGTTTTATCATTTTATAACCCCTTTTTTCACTAGTATTTTATATGACTCGTCCGTCAGATGAACTTTTATAACCTTTTCTCCGATTCCGTCATTTACAAACTGTTCTGCATCGTCTTCATTTTCAAAAAACAGTGAACTGCATACAACGTTATTAAAATATGCTATTCCGTATACTGTGTAAGTTTTTCCTGTGTACATTTTGGTTTCCTCCTTACATTTCCTCAAATTCCTGTTCTAGTTTTTTCAATTTTTCTTCATAATGATTTCTTAACAACGATATAAATGTATTTTTAAATTCTTGCGGAACAACAGCACCACAATTATAATTGGTTACATATATTGTTCGGCTATCGTTTTTTATATCATCG
>CATKAZ010000158.1 GCA_949745795.1 uncultured Oscillospiraceae bacterium
CCTTGGAAATGCCAGATGAGACCTTTTTTCGGGTAACCGGCGATAACACGGCTCACAATCATGTTAGCGCCTTCAAACTGCTGGTAACGGCAGATGATTTTATATTTGCGATATTTTTTGTCAGTAGCGAACATACTGCGATACTAAAGAGAAGCTCATCGTTTACCAACATGCGTCCGCCGAAAACCGGAACTTGTAAAAAGGAATTTCCTTCAAAGGTGGAAAGGAAAAAAATAGGTGAAAAAACTTGAAATTTATGTAAAATTATAGTATAATACACTTTGCATAATATTTTGCAGCAAATAGGAATGTTATGCACTAAGAACCTTTCTCCACAACAGATTGAAACTGTTAATCAATCGATAAAAATGTAGAAATTAATAGCGTGTGCGGGAACTGGTTAGACATTTTAATAGAGGACATTATGTATATGGAGGCTTTAAATGATAACGGGTGTCATTAAAAACAAAATAGATAAGATATGGACTGATATTTGGGCTGGCGGAATTACAAATCCGCTTACTGTAATCGAACAGCTTACATATTTGATGTTCATACGTTCACTTGATGAAAAGGAACTTGAAATAGAAGAACTTGCGAATTCAATGGGCATTGAAGCCGATAAATCTGACCTTATTTTTCCGCAGTCGGAAATAGGTCAGGCTATGCGCTGGAGTAAATTCAAAAATAAAGATTCCCGTGAAATATTTGAAATTATTTCACAGCGTGTGTTTCCTGCTGTAAAGAAGATGAAATATGGCAAACTGCCTGATTTTAATGAAAAGGGTGACCTTATTGAAATTGCAGATAATGAGGAAAATGGACAGGTTCAAACTGCGTTTTCAAAATACATGGACAGTGCGGTTTTCCTGATACCGAATCCGCAGGTATTGCAGAAGATCATCACCGGACTTGACGATTTATATATCCATGATATTTCCGACCTTGATATGCAGGGGGATTTGTATGAATATATGCTTGGGAAACTCAGTACAGCAGGTCAAAACGGTCAGTTCCGTACGCCTAAACATATCCGTGAAATGATGGTGGAACTAGTTGCACCGACCCCGGATGACTTTATATGCGACCCTGCTTGCGGCACGGCCGGTTTTTTGGTTTCTGCTGCTGAATTTATACGTAAAAAATATGAAAGCACTATGACCGATGAACAGTGGGAAAACTTTGCAAATAGAACCTTTACCGGTTATGATACAGATCATACAATGCTCCGTATTTCAGCAATGAACCTTATGCTGCATTCTATTACAAATCCTGATATTGATTATAAAGACAGCGTTTCCAAGCAGAATAATGTAAGCGATAAATATACCGTCTGTCTTGCAAATCCGCCGTTCAAGGGGACAGTTGATGCGGAAAGTATTAATGACAATCTCAAGGCTTTAACAAACACCAAAAAGACAGAACTCCTTTTCCTTGCTTTGTTTCTTCGTCTGATGCAGAAAGGCGGACGCTGTGCTTGTATTGTTCCTGATGGCGTACTGTTCGGTTCAAGCAAAGCTCATAAGTCGATTAGAAAAGAACTTATTGAAAATCATCAGTTGAAAGCTGTTATATCCATGCCGAGCGGAGTTTTCAAGCCTTATGCGGGAGTTTCAACCGCTGTACTCGTATTCGTAAAGACTGACGCAGGCGGAACTGATAATATATGGTTCTATGATATGAAAGCTGACGGATATTCTCTAGACGATAAGCGTTCAGAAGTTGCAGAAAATGATATTCCCGATATTATCGCACGTTTTCATAATCCTGACGGCGAAAAGGAAAGAGAACGCACTGAACAAAGTTTCTTTGTACCTAAGCAGGAAATCGTTGATAATGATTATGACCTTTCCATTAACAAATACAAGAAAACAGAGTATGTTGCTGTTGAGTATCCGCCGACGAGTGAAATTATGGCGGATATCAAAGAATGGAATAAGCAGATTGAAACAGAGATCAGCAAACTTGAACAAATGCTGGGTGTTTAACTGCGAAAAAATAAATGGAAAGGAAAAGCAAACCGATAAATTGGGGTTTGTAGCTGATTTATGATAAAAGTAAAAGAAATAATCACCTTTGCACCTAAATCTAAAATTAAAGCTGGCAAAGCTATGCCGAATGGAAAATATATGTTTTTTACATCAAGTGTTGATGAAAACAAACGTTATTCAGATTACCAAATTGATGGAGAAAGAATAATAATGGGTACAGGTGGAAATGCAACTCTACATTATTATAATGGCAAGTTTTCAACATCAACTGATTGTATAGTATTACAAACGAACGAAACAATACGGTGTAGATATTTATATTACTTCTTTCTTGCTAACATGAATATTTTGGAAGCTGGATTTAAAGGGGCTGGCTTAAAGCATACAAATAAAAAATACATAGGAGATATTGATATTAGATATATACCTAATTCCAATGAGCAGGATTCTGTCATAAACATCTTATTAAAATTAGAAACGATAATAACCCACCGCCGCACCCAACTTGAAAAGCTTGATTTGCTCGTGAAAGCCCGATTTGTGGAGATGTTTGGGACACTTCAAGAAAATCCTAATAATCATCCAATTACTACCATTGAAAAGGTTTGTTCATTAATTAAAGATGGAACACACCAAACACCTGAATATACAGATAATATAGAAGAAGGTTATAAATTCTTATCTTCAAAAGATGTAATGTCACAAAAAATAGACTGGTCAAACATTAAATATATACCAAAATCACTTCATGAAAAGCTGTATTCAACTTTAAAGCCACAAAAAAATGATATATTAATGTCTAAAAATGGTGTTAATTATGGAGTAGCTGCGGTAAATGATACAGAAGAAGTTTTTGATATATATGTAAGTTTAGCTTTATTACGACCACTTGATATTATAAATCCGGTGTTTTTTAGATGCATTATCAATAATCCAGATACTAAAATGCAATTTGACGGCAGTATAAAAGGAATAGGTGTGCCGAATCTTCATCTTGGAGAAATAAAGAAAACAAAGATATTATTACCACCAATCAAGTTACAAACCCAATTCGCCGACTTTGTAAAGCAAGTCGACAAATCCAAAGTTGTGGTGCAGAAAGAACTGGAAAAGGCACAAATACTCTTTGATTCGCTGATGCAGGAGTATTTTGGCTGATAATACAGTTGGAACAAAATATTGGTACACAAAAACTAATGAGATGTACCGCAATGAAAGAACAGATTATAATTAATATTCCGCTTTGAAAATAAAAGAAGACATAAGGAAAGTGACATTTTATGACAAATTTTGATTTTTTAGGTAAAATATCAGATTATAAATTATTCTCAAAAGCGGCAATTGAAGCCGAAAAGGTATATGCTTCCTCTCCTGCGATGTGTGCAGTCGGCTGCCGTAAGGCGCTTGAACTTGCTGTGAAGTGGGTCTATTCTGCTGACAATTCCATTAAAATGCCTTATAAGGATAATCTTCAATCACTGATACACGAACCGTCTTTCCGTTTTGTACTTGATTCCAAAACATGGGGAAAGCTGCCGTATATTATAAAACTCGGAAATCTTTCTGTACATACCGAAAGAGCCGTAAGCAACGCTGATGCACTGCTTTCGCTTGAAAATCTGTTTGAATTTATTGAATGGATTGATTGCTGCTATGGTATAGATTATCAGGAACGACATTTTGATGCTGCTCTTATCCCGACAGAAAAAGTGGTAATTGACACAAAGAAAATCAAGGAGCAAGAGTCGCTTCTTATCCAGAAAGACAGTGAAATACAGGCTTTACAGGCTAAAATTAAAGCAATGTCGGGGGTTTTGACTGCCAATAAGGAAGAAAAACAGCAGACACGTTCGTTCAAACCTGCTGACATTTCAGAATTCAAGACAAGAAAAATATACATTGACGTTGACCTGAAATCAATGGGCTGGAAATTCGGCGGAAATGATGCAGATGTATGGGAAGAATATGAAGTCAGCGATATGAACGGAGTATTCGGACAGAAAGGTTATGTGGATTATGTGCTTTTTGGAAAGGACGGTTTGCCGCTTGCCGTAATCGAAGCTAAACGTGCAAGTAAAGACCCAAATATCGGCAGAAAACAGGCTGTTTTATATGCCGATTGTCTAGAACGTAAATTCGGACGCAGACCTGTAATGTTTACTTCAAACGGATTTGAAACATACTTCTGGGACGATAAAACCTCACCGCAACGAAAAGTAAGCGGATTTTTTACAAAAGATGATCTTGAAAAACTGATAAACCGCCGTGATACACGCAAAAAGCTGAAAAACATTCCTATTGATGATAAGATAACAGACCGTTACTATCAGAAAGAAGCAATCCGTGCAGTATGTGAGCATATCGAGCAGGGATTTCGTAAGGCTTTGCTTGTTATGGCAACTGGTACAGGCAAAACAAGAACAGCTTCAAGTCTGACAGATGTTCTCAGCCGTGGCGGTTATGTTACAAATATTCTTTTTCTTGCTGACAGAACAGCTCTTGTCAAGCAGGCTAAGGACGATTTCAAGAATTATCTTCCGGATATGTCACTCTGCAATTTGTGCAGTAATAAAGGTGATAAGAATGCACGTATCGTATTTTCCACATATCCTACAATTCTGAATGCAATAGACAATACAAAGACAAAGGACGGAATACCTCTGTTTTCGCCTGCCCATTTCGATTTAATTATTACCGACGAAAGCCACAGAAGTATATTCAAGAAGTATCGTGCAATATTTGATTACTTTGATGCACTTACAGTAGGACTTACAGCTACCCCTAAAACAGATGTTGACCGTAACACATATGACTTTTTTGAAGTTGAAAACGGTGTGCCTACTTACGCATATGATTATGAAACTGCTGTATATACAGACCATGTTCTTGTGCCTTATTATAATTATGAAGTCAAAATGAAGTTCCTTGAGGAAGGAATAACCTATGATGACCTTTCCGATGAAGATAAGGAGCGTTATGAAGACGATTTTGCAGAAGACGGCTATTTACCGGATTTTATTCCGTCATCACAGCTTAATAAGTTTGTATTTAATGAAAAAACAGTAGATACCGTACTGCAAGACCTTATGGAACGTGGCATTAAGGTCGAAGGCGGTGACAAGCTTGGCAAAACCATTATTTTCGCTCTGAACAAGGAACATGCTGAATATATTGTGCAGCGTTTCAATAAACTGTATCCGAAATATAACGGCACATTTGCTCAGCGTATAACCTGTGACGACAGCTATGCTCAGATAGTTATAGAAGATTTCAAGCATAAAGATAAGCCTGTTATTGCTGTGTCTGTTGATATGATGGATACCGGTGTAGATGTCCCGAGCTGTGTCAATTTAGTATTTTTCAAGAAAGTACGTTCAAAAACAAAGTTTTGGCAAATGATAGGCAGAGGGACAAGATTGTGCAAGGGACTCTCTTGTATGGACAGTATTGACGGCGAATACACAGACAAATGTCGTTTTCTGATATTTGATTACTGCGGAAACTTTGAATATTTCAGAGAGAATCAGAACGGATATGAAACAGCAGAAACGAAATCACTTACAGAAAGCATATTCTGTAAACAGACGAGGCTAATATGTGCAATTCAGAGCAGTGATTTTGCCGATACAGAACATCAGGATTTTCGTTCTGAACTTGTAAATATATGCAATAGGGAAGTATGCGATTTATCATATAATATTGTATCAGTGCGTCTGAAGATTGAATATGTAGAGAAATATAAAAAAACAGAAAACTGGGTACTGCTCTCTGATATTGATGTATACGAACTTGAAAAGTACATTGCTCCACTGATTAGAATGAATGATAACGATGAATATTCAAAGCGTTTTGATAATTTTATGTACGGAATGATGCTTGCAAATATAGATAAACTGCCAACCATGAATTATCTGAAGAATCAACTCTGCCTTATAGCAGGAGAATTGGAAAAGAAGGTGTCAATTCCGCAGATTCAGCAGAAAATGACGCTTATTAAAGATATTCAGACCGATGAATTCTGGAAAAATATCAGTCTGCTTACACTTGAAAAGGTACGAAAAGAACTTCGTGAGCTTATTCAGTTTCTTAATGATGGTGATGGACATTGTCCAAAAATATTCACAAGGCTTGAAGACCCGGTAATTGGCAAAGAAGAAGGAAAAACGCTTGATGCGGCATATGATTTCGAGGATTATCGCAAAAAAGTAAATCGCTATGTAGAAGAACATAAAAATGATGCTGTGATTTACAAACTCAATCATAATCTATCTCTTTCTAAAGATGATTATAAAGAACTTGAAAGAATTCTTACTCAGGAACTCGGTGACAGTGAAGACTATAAGCGTGAATACGGCAATACTCCATTCGGTCTGCTTGTACGCAAGATAGCAAAGCTTGACCATGAAAGCGCAATGTCAGCGTTCTCAGCATTCATCAATGACAGCTCTCTTAATCAGCGTCAGATTGAGTTTATCCTGAAAATAATCAATCATATTGAAAACAATGGTTACATAGAAGACGTAAAAATACTGATGAAGCCACCGTTTGACAAGCCTTTCAGTTTCATAAAGATGTTTGATCCGAAAACAAGAACTGCTTTACTGCAAACTATTGAGAGCATTAAAAATAATGCGTTGCAGGTTGTTGCGTAAAATAACATAGCATATACGGCTATATTTGCCGCTGATGATTTTGAATCGCGTTTTTTACGGAAGAAGAATATAATAGTTATTATTATATTGATTAAAGAAATTATTGCCCTAAAACTTGACAGATGTGTAAGAAATCGTTATGATAATATAGTATAAAAAAACATGCTGAAAAAGTAATTTTAGGAAACAATTAAAATAATTACGGATTATAAAATAAGAAAGTGAAAAATTATAATTATGAGTATATTGAATGTTGAACATGTAACACATGGATTCGGTGCAAGACAAATTTTAGATGATGCATCATTTCGTCTTTTAAAAGGTGAGCATGTAGGACTTGTCGGTGCGAACGGAGAAGGAAAATCTACATTTTTGAATATAATTACAGGTAAGCTTATGCCTGATGAGGGAAAAATCGAATGGTGCCGTCATATTACTACCGGTTATCTTGATCAGTACAGCACACTTGAAAAAGGAAAAACTATATATGATATTTTAAGAGATGCATTTCATCATTTAAGTGAGCTTGAACAGGAAATGCTTACGCTTTATGATAAAATGTCAGACTGTAATGAAGAAGAAATGAATGCAATGATGGAGTCAGTAGGAGAAATTCAGGATATACTGGAAACAAATGGGTATTATACTATAGACAGCCGTATTTCTGAATATGCTAATGGTCTGGGTCTTGGAGAAATCGGTCTTGACCGTGATGTATCGGAACTGTCCGGAGGACAACGTGCAAAGGTACTGCTTGCAAAAGTACTTTTGGAAAATCCTATGATTCTTATTCTTGATGAACCTACAAATTTTCTGGATGAAAATCATATTAATTGGTTAAAGAATTTTCTTCAGAATTATTCAAATGCATTTATTTTGGTTTCTCATGATATACCTTTTTTAAATAGTGTAGTAAATGTTATTTATCACGTTGAAAATGCTGTTTTAACACGTTACACGGGCGATTATGAAAATTTTGAACGTATGTATACTTTGAAAAAACAGCAGCTTGAACAGGCTTATGAAAAGCAGCAAAAGGAAATTGCGGATTTACAGGATTTTGTGGCACGTAATAAGGCAAGAGCCGCTACTGCAAATATGGCACGTTCACGTCAGCGTAAGCTTGACAAAATGGACGTTATAACTTTAGCAAAAGAAAAAATTAAGCCATCATTTGGATTTCAGTCTTCAAGAACTACAGGAAAGGTTGTTATTGATGCAGAGAATCTTGTGCTGGGTTACGGAGAACCTTTGACTAAACCTATGAGTTTTCAGGTGGAACGTAATAAAAAGATTGCAATTAAGGGTGTTAACGGACTTGGTAAGTCAACCCTTCTTAAAACAATGTTGGGAATAATACCGCCTGTGGAAGGAAGTGTTAAGCTTGATCAGTTTACTGAAATATGCTATTTCGAGCAAGAGGAAATAGCTTCGGAAAAAACTGCTCTTCAGGAAATTTGGGATGAATATCCGGCAATGAGTAATGCAGAAGTCAGAGCAGCGCTGGCAAGATGCGGTCTTACTACCGAACATATTACATCTCAGGTACGTGTGCTTTCCGGCGGTGAAAACGCTAAAGTAAGACTTTGCAAACTGATGCTGAGACCATGCAATCTTCTGGTTTTAGATGAACCTACCAATCATCTTGATGTTGACGCCAAGGAAGAATTGAAACGTGCAGTAACAGATTATAGGGGAACAGTTATTTTAGTTAGCCATGAACCTGAATTTTATATAGATGTTGTAACGGATGTTTGGAACTTAGAGGAATGGACGACTAAGATAATTTAAGATTAATATAAAAATATTCATTTAAAAAAGTAAAAATTATGTAAAATAATCATTTTTTTATAAAACTCTTCCCATTTTGAGAATTTTATGGTATAATAAATTTGATTATGTTATTAGTGGATGACCACTCTTAATTTTAGGAGGTTTTAGCATGAATATTAATGAACTTTATAGCCTTTGGTGTGAAAAAGCGGTTGACGATCCAGATTTAAAACAGGAGCTTATTTCCGTTGCTGATGATGCTGAAGGTATCAATGATAGATTTTACCGTAATTTGGAATTCGGTACAGGAGGACTAAGAGGAGTAATCGGCGCCGGAACAAACAGAATGAATATATATACTGTCAGAAGAGCTACTCAGGGATTTGCGGATTATATTAATGAAGCTTTTGAAAGTCCGAGTGTTGCTATTGCATATGATAGCCGAATAAAGTCAGATACTTTTGCCAAAGCTGCTGCAGGAGTATTTGCTGCAAATGGTATTCATGTTTACATATATAGTGAGCTAATGCCTACTCCTATGCTTTCATTTGCAGTAAGAGAACTGGAATGTCAGGCAGGCGTTATGGTAACAGCAAGCCATAATCCTTCAAAATACAATGGATATAAGGCATATGGAGCTGATGGCTGTCAGCTTAATTTAACAGATGCCGAGGCTGTTATTAAAAAGGTTAATGCTCTTGATATGTTTGATGGAGTTAAATATATAAATTTTGATGAAGCTGTTAATTCCGGAATGATTAAATATATTGATCAGAATATTATTGATAAGTATTATGAAAATGTTTTGGCACAGGGACTTAATACTGATCTTGTTGCTGAAAGCGGTCTGAAAGTGGTTTATACTCCTCTTAACGGAACCGGAAATAAACCTGTTAGACAT
This sequence comes from uncultured Oscillospiraceae bacterium, assembly GCA_949745795.1. Lineage (GTDB taxonomy): Bacteria > Bacillota > Clostridia > Oscillospirales > Ruminococcaceae > Porcipelethomonas. Next base: position 9,318 of record CATKAZ010000158.1, read on the forward strand.
ATACTTGATACGATCGGAATTAAAAATATTATTGTTGTACCTGAACAGGAAATGCCGGACGGTAATTTTACTACATGTCCTTATCCTAATCCGGAAATTAGAGAAGCTCTGGAACTTGGTCTTAAGCTTTGTGATGAAGTGAAACCTGATTTGCTCCTTGCTACGGATCCTGACTGTGACCGTGTGGGCATAGCAGTTCCTGATGAAAAGGGCGGTTATGTATTGTTCTCCGGCAATGAGGTAGGCGCTATGCTGTTGGAATATATTTGCAGTGAAAGAACAAGACTGGGTACAATGCCGAAAAATCCTGTAACGGTCAAGACGATTGTTACTACAGATATAATAATGAAAATTGCCGAAAAATATGGCGTAGAATTAATTGAGGTGCTGACAGGATTTAAGTTTATAGGTGAACAAATCGGTATTCTTGAGAAAAAAGGTGAAGAGAATAGATTTATATTCGGTTATGAGAAAAGCTATGGCTATCTTGCCGGAAGCTATGTAAGAGATAAGGACGCCGTTATTGCTTCTATGCTAATATGTGAAATGGCAGCATTTTATAGAACTAAAGGTATTTCTCTTCTTCAGGCACGTGAAAATATGTATAAGACTTATGGTGTTTATTATCATACTCAGCAGAGCTTTACATTTGAAGGCAAAGCGGGAATGGAAAAGATGAACAGTATAATGAGCAGTTTGCGTGAAAATCCTCCTAAGGAAATCGGCGGACTGAAAGTTACATTTTTTGATGATTATCAGGAAAGTGTATCACTGAATGTTGCTACAAAAGAAAAATCTGCAATTACTCTTCCAAAGTCAAATGTACTTTCATTTGTATTGACTGACGGCGCTAAAGTTATTATTCGTCCGTCCGGTACGGAACCTAAAATTAAGGCTTATTATACAGCCATAGGTGAATCTCAGTCAGACGCAGAAGCGCTTGAAAAGAAGCTTACAGAAAGCTTTTCAAAGCTTATTAATTAACATTTAATAACTTAAAAACTAAAAGAATACTAATAATAAAAAATAAATCAAATCTTTTTATAGATTTGATTTATTTTTGTAATTTCATAATCCGTAAATAAAATTATATAATCCTATTGACAAGTTATGAAATCAGTGATATAATTATATCAAAAGGAGGAGAAAAAGATGAAGAAAAGTGTTTATAGTCTGGTTTTGATGGACGATGTGGTCAGTGCTATTGACGATATGGCGTATCAGATGAATACCAGCCGTTCAAATCTTATAAATCAGATTCTTGCCGAGCATGTCTCTTTTATAACTCCCGAACGGCGTATGAAAGATATTTTTGACTGCGTCCGGACTATTATGGATAATCATTTTCAGATTCAAGGACAAGCATCAGAAGCCATGCTTTCAATACGAAGTCCCCTGCGATTTAAATATAAGCCTACTATTAGATACCGTGTTGAACTTTTAAGAGAAATTAAAGGAAAAACCTTTGGACGTTTATCTGTTTCCTTTCGTACGCAAAGCGTTCAGCTTATGGAAGCTTTAGAATCATTTTTTCGGGTATGGTATTCCATAGAAAAAAAATATATAGGAAAATATTTTGAAAATGGTATAGAATATGAATATTCTGACGGTAAGTTTATAAGAAACCTAAAAATTGCAGAAAATCATATGGAAAGCGATATATTAGGTGAAGCAATAGGTCAATACATTCGTCTGTTGGATACAGAAATAAAAATTTATTTTGCAAATATAGATTTTCCTGAATCAGCGGTTGTAAAAATGGAAAACCTTTATAATGAACATTTACAGTATATGGTGATTATATAAGGAGGATATTATTATGAATGCACAAAAGTTTACTCAAAAATCAATTGAAGC
>CATKAZ010000159.1 GCA_949745795.1 uncultured Oscillospiraceae bacterium
AACTGAACTCGACATAAAAGTTTTTCCTTAATTCTCTATTTCCTTACCTGTCGAGCCTTATATAACATCTTTCATAAGACTAAAAACGATATAAAAGTTTTGGTTCCGCTTTTTCAAAAGCGGAGGCTTTTTTTCAAAATTTTTTCTTCAATTCTCTGTAAAGTAAGCCATCGTGAGTTTATTAAAATAAACCAGTTAACTAAACTCGATTTTAAAGTTTTTTGCTTACTTTTTTTCAAAAAAGTAAGTTAAATTTCCTCAAGAGAAAGCGTTGCGATTGCATTCAGACTTTCGTCCCCACGCTGACCGGCAAGATAGTTGTAATACCCCTGACAGGCAATCATTGCTCCGTTATCTCCGCACAGCTCCAATGGAGGAAGATAGAGCTTCATGCCACGCTCGGTACATGCCTTTTCAAACGCTGTTCTTACTCCGCTGTTTGCGGACACTCCTCCTGCAACGGCAATAGTCTTGTATCCCAGCATTTCCGCAGCTAACATGGTTTTTTCACAGAGTATATCCGATATAGTATACTGAATACCCGCGCTTAAATCGTTCTTGTTAATCTCAATACCCTTTTGCTGTGAATTATGCAGAAGATTAATTACAGCGGTTTTAAGTCCCGAAAAGCTGAAATCAAGCTCGCTTCCCGTAACCTTCGGACGGGGAAGCTCGTAAACGTCCTTGTTTCCCGAAAAGGAAGCCTTGTCTATATGTACTCCTCCGGGATAAGGGAATCCCATAGCTCTTGCGCATTTGTCAAAGCATTCTCCTGCGGCATCATCTCTGGTACGTCCTGCAACACGAAACTTAGTATAGTCCAGTACCTCGACAATATGCGAATGACCGCCGCTTGCCACCAGACAAAGATAAGGCGGTTTAAGATCAGCATGGGCAATGTAGTTGGCGGCGATATGCCCCGATATATGATGCACAGGTACCAGGGGCTTGCCTGCCGCCATGGAAAGTCCCTTAGCGAAATTTACTCCCACCAGCAGAGCGCCGATAAGTCCCGGAGCGTAGGTTACGGCGACTGCGTCAATTTCTTCAAGAGTTTTTCCTGCGTCCTTAAGAGACTTTTTTACAACCCCCAGTATATTCTCGCAATGACGGCGTGATGCAATTTCAGGTACTACTCCGCCGTATTTTCTATGCTCCTCAATCTGAGTAGATATGACCGAGGAGAGTATTTTCGTACCGTTTTCGGAAACTGCCGCCGCAGTTTCGTCACATGAGCTTTCAATTCCCAGTATAAGCATATTTATCACCTGTTTTTTTCATCATCAGAACTCCGTTGTCATCAGGATTTCTGTAGTAGTTTTTTCTAAGTCCGTTTTTAATAAAGCCGTGTTTTTCATAAAAAGACAATGCAGACTGATTTTTTTCCCTGACCTCCAAATAAATTACGGTCACGTTTTTTTCGGCAAAGAATTTTTCAAGTGTTTTAAGAAGATTTTCAGCCAGTCCCCGACGTCTGTATTTCTCCAATACCGCAATATTTAACAGTTCTCCTTCGTCAAGAACCCATGAACCGTTTGCAAATCCAATAATTTCTCCGTTATATACCGCCGCTAAAACTATACTTTTTTTCTCGTCAAACCAGTCCTCAAAGGCTTTCAGCGACCAGCCGCCGGGTATGCATTTACTTTCAATCTCCGCAATTTGTTCCAGCTGAGAAAATCCGCATTTTATAATATCAGCCCTTAGCTTCATACCAGCTTTCACCTCTGTTAACGTCGGCTGTTAGGGGTACTTTAAGCTCGCATGCATTAGTCATTTCCTCGGAAAGTATTTTACCCGCAGCTTCAGCGTCCTTTAAACTGCACTCCACAATCAATTCATCGTGTACCTGCAAAATCAGTCTTGCTTCGGGCACTTCCTCCTTCAGGCGTCTGTAAACCCTTACCATGGCGATTTTTATAATATCCGCCGCACTGCCCTGTATAGGCGTATTCATAGCGATTCTTCTGCCTGCCGCCTGCATGTTTTTATTAGACGCGGAAAGCTCCGGTACATAACGCTTTCTGCCGAACATAGTAGTTACATATCCGTTTTTCTTTGCGTTTTCAACGGTATCGTTCATAAATTTTTCTACATTGGGGAAGTTGTGAAGATAATCGTCAATATATTTTTTAGCCTCATAAACGCTTACGTTTATGTCCTTGGAAAGCGAAAACGCTCCGATACCGTAGATAATTCCGAAGTTGACCGCCTTTGCCGCACTCCTCATTTCAGGTGTTATCATTTCCTCGGGCATACCGAAAACCTGTGCCGCAGTTGAAGTATGAATATCCGCACCCTGCGAAAATCCCTTTATCATAACCGGATCATTGCAGATATGCGCTACTATTCTCAGTTCGATCTGACTGTAATCGGCGTCAAGAAGTGTTTTTCCTTCCGGCACAATAAAAAATTTACGCATTTCCCGTCCCAGTTGAGTTCTTACGGGAATATTCTGCATATTCGGTTCAGTTGAAGATATTCTGCCTGTTCTTGTTTCTGTCTGTTTAAAGACGGTATGGATTCTTCCGTCCTGCCCGACGGTTTTGAGCAGTCCCTCTACATAAGTCGAATTAAGCTTTGTAAGCTGACGGTAACGAAGAACAAGGTCGATTACAGGGTGTTTGTCACGCAGCTCTTCAAGTACCTCGGCATTAGTGGAAAAACCGTTTTTTGTTTTCTTTTTCAAGGGAAGTCCCATTTCATGAAGTATTTCACCCAGCTGTTTCGGGGACGCTATATTAAATTCCTTACCGCACATAAAATAAATCTGGGATTCAATTCCCTCAATTTCATCTTTAAGAGTTTCTCCGAACCGCTTAACGCCCTCTACGTCTACCTTAACTCCCGTATACTCCATTGACGCCAGAACTTCAGTCAGCGGCTGTTCTATCTCATACATAAGCTCAGCCATACCCTGTGAACCGATTTCTTTTATAAGAACTTCGCAAAGCTCCGGCAGACTTACTATATCCGCCCATTCTCCCACAGCGCTGTAATAGGGCGAACCGTAGCGCAGGCAAAGCTTTTCAATACTGTATTCGGAGGAGGAGGGGTCAAGCAGATATGCGGCGATTTCAGCGTCCAGCGACATATTTTCAAGGGATTTATTTTCCGAAAAACACAGCTTGTACAGCGGCTTTGCGCCGAAGGTATACTTTTCAGCACTGCTCTCCATAAGTGTTGAAATATACTTACTGTTTTCCGTAGTATAAATAACGCACTTTTCATCGCTGACTTTTTCATATATCTGTAAAATATTATTCCTGTAAAGACAATTCAGATTTTCATTTTTTAAAAGCTCCTCTAGCTTTTGACTGTCAAGCTCTTTATGTTGGGCGATGATTTCAGCCGCCTTGACTTTTTCTTCCTCCCTGATCTCGGACGGTTCAAGATTTAACTTTTTAAGAAGTTTCATCATTTCCAGTTCTGTGAGGATTTCACTCAGCTTTTCATTATCCGGCTGTGCAGAAGCATAGTCCTTAAGACTGCCGTCAACAGGAGCGTCAAGACGAATAGTCGCAAGCCATTTGCTCTCCTTTGCAGCTTCTCTGCCGTTTTCAAGCTTTGTAAGAACGCCTTTTGTCAGTCCCGCATTTTCTAGATTTTCATAAAGATTTTCTATTGTAGTCCAATTAGTAATTAGAGTGGTTGCAGTTTTTTGTCCGATACCCGCAACACCTGAAATATTGTCGGAGCTATCCCCCATAAGCGCTTTTAAATCTATTAAATTGATTGGTTCAAAGCCGTAATCTTCACGGAATTTTTCGGGAGTGTAAATAATTGTTTCCCTAGTTGTAGCCAGGCGTACCGTTACCTTATCGTTTACAAGCTGAAGGCTGTCCCTGTCCCCTGTCAGGATATGGCACTCGTTATCTCCGTCGGCACACAGCTTTGAAAGAGTACCCAGCACATCGTCAGCCTCAAAACCCTCGCATTCGACTATTTTAATACCCATAGCTGTCAGAATATCTTTAATAAGAGGCATTTGCTGTGCCAGTTCTTCGGGCATACCCTTTCTGTTAGCCTTATAGGACGCCACCGCCTTGTGGCGGAATGTGGGGGATCTCAAATCAAAAGCCACAGCAACGCAGTCCGGTTTTACTTCCTCCGCATTTTTAAAGTAAATATTCATAAATCCCAGCAGAGCGTTGGTATAAACGCCTTTTTTGTTGGTCAGCGCTCTGATACCGTAATACGCACGGTTCATTATACTGTTTCCGTCTATTGCAAGCATTTTCATAATAATTTCTCCAGTTATTCAGTAATCTATCCTTACTATTATAACAGATTTTTTTATAAAACTCCACCGCTTTTTGAAAAAAGCTTGGCAAAAACTTTTATATCGTCTTTAGTCTTATAAAAGATGTTATATAAGGCTCGACAGGTAAGTGAAAAAATAAAAGAAAATTTGAAAAAAGCTTGGCAAAAACTTTTATGCCGGGCAAAAGCAACTTAAAAAAGTTTCTAAAGACTCGCAAAGTTAATTTATAGAGTTGTCATTTATTAAGATGTGGATTATCAGAACGCTGAAGAAGATAATCAACAGAAACATTGAAATAATCAGCAATGAGGATCAATATTCTATTATCCGGATGACGTTTACCGTTTTCAAATTGACTAATAGAATTTTGGGATAAATATAAATCAAACCCCAATTTCCTTTGCGTAATACCTTTTTGCTTTCTAAGCTGTTGTAGTCTTTCTGCGAATAGTTGATTGTGCATTTTTATCTCTCCGTTCAAAAAATTAGCTATTGACGAATCAATCTAAACAATGCTATACTATAAGTAAGTATCAATTTTAGCAAAGATTATTTAGGTTCTCTTAATAGCTTAATTAAATTATATCTCAATTGAGATATAAAGTCAAGTGAATTTGCATTATTACTTCTCTTTTGAGATATAATTGGAGGTTTGCACAATTGTTTACAGATATATTTGTACAATTACTACAAGAGAAAAGAATAACACCATATAGAATTGCTAAAGAAACAGGTATATCACAAGGCTTAATGAATGAATATAAAAGCGGTAAAAAATCACCTAATTTACAAAATTTAATTAAAATCGCTGATTTTCTCGATTGCTCCACCGATTACCTTCTTGGCAGAACGGATAACCCTGATTCACATAAGAAATAATCTTCATTGGGTGACCGATGGTATACCTTACAACTGCACCCATCTAACATGGGTGTGAATTTTAGATGTAACGTCTTGCCTTTTATGGGGAGAATGATTAGTTCAGCTGCACGATGACGGATAAAGTTTTTCTTTGTTTTACTTTCTTTCACATGAAAGAAAGTAAAGAACGCATTTCTTTGGTTCGTTTCTTGTTGCGAGACAAGAA
>CATKAZ010000160.1 GCA_949745795.1 uncultured Oscillospiraceae bacterium
ATTTCGGCTGCACGGTCGTTTGGAAAATGAAACTCGCTCGTAGAGATACAGCAAAATGCAATGCTGTTTATTCTGCTCAGCACTGCAAGTTCCAAGCAGGAACGGTAGCAGGACGCAAGCAGTTTTTCATCCTCTTTTGTTACACAGCCTTTCACGATTGGACCGACTGTGTGAAAAACTGGACCAATCCCCAAAAAGTAGACAAGAAAAAGAAAAAGTAGTATACTAAAAGTAAACAAGTAAAGAGAAAATAAATAAGGAGGAAAAACAAATGACAAATACGCAGCCGAAATATGATGAAAGTTTTAAAAAGAACATAGTGGCGTTACATCAGAACGGAAAGACGCAAACGGAACTATCCAAGGAGTATGGGATATCAACCAGTGCGATATCCCATTGGATAAAGCTCTATTCGGAGGTCAAGGTCGACGACAATACTGTTATGACAGCAAAGCAAATAAAGGAACTGCAAAAAAGAAACGCACAGCTTGAGGAGGAAAACGTCATATTAAAAAAGCGCTTGCCATAATGACTCCACACTCAGGGAAAGAATGAGAGCTGTGCATTTGCTTAGACACGAACATGCAATAATAACCCTATGTCGTGTTTTAAATGTAAATCGCAGCAGTTATTACAAACATTTTAACTCTAAAGAACCTAAAAGAGCAATTGAAAACAGGAATATAAAGAACTGTATTTTACAGATTTATTCCGAAGCAAAATGCCGTTACGGAGCTCAGAAAATACGCAAGATTCTTGAAGTTAATTATGGCATATGCATTAGTCAGGGAAGAGTGTACCGACTGATGAAACAAATGCAGCTTCCTAAAATGTCGACCGTCAAGCTGAAATTCAAAGCCGCAAACAAATCCAATGACAGAAATTGTAACAACATCTTAAAGCAGAATTTCAATCCCAAAGAGCCTAATAAGGCATGGTGCAGCGACATTACTTACATAAAAGCAGGCGGAAGATTCTTTTATTTATGCGTTATCATCGATCTTTTTTCTAGACGTGTGATAGCTTATAAGCTTAGTCAGCATATTGATACTGCACTTGTTTTGGATACATTTGAATTAGCTTTAAAAAACAGAAATTACCCCCAAAACGTAATTTTTCACTCGGACAGAGGTTCGCAGTATACAAGCGATTTATTCCGAAAAAGGCTGGACAGAGCTTCCTTTATTCAGTCGTTTTCTAAAAAGGGGCATCCTTATGACAATGCTGTGGCTGAAGCCTTCTTCAAGTTCCTAAAACTTGAAGAAACTAACCGCCGTTCTTATCACTCCTTTGATGAATTGGAATTGGCTGTTTTTGAATATATTCACTTTTATAATTTCAATCGCCCGCATTCTGCTAACAACTTCTTGTCTCCCTCTCATTTCGAGAATACCTTTTAACTCTTTCTTCTCCTTTGTCTACTTTTTTGATTATGGTCCATTTACAGAGTAAAAAAGAGCTCTTTAAATGGTCTTTAATTATTTTATAAAACTTAAGATATGAGCAATCACATCAACGGTCCAGCCGTTTCCAAGCTGTCTGTATCGTTGTGTATTTGATACTCCTTCGGTATAATTATCAGGAAGTGTCTGAAGCCGTTCGCATTCAATCGGGGATAATTTCCTGATTATATAATCTCCGTCAGGCAAATCAATCTTATAAAGTCCTGTAGAACCTCCCTGACCTCCGCCGTTTGATGAAATCGTAACAGATTTTCCGCGTACAGAATAAACTCTTTGTCCCTGAGCGTTACTGCCTATATCTCCGATTCTAACAGGCTGCATAATCATACTATCCTTGATAACAGTTGTCATACAATTGGCTTTTCCGTCTTTTCGTGCTTCAACTGCCGAAAAAGTACCGCCTTCGGATTTTTCATTTCTGTTTCCCGTATCCTTATATCTGCTTCTGACTGCACAGCCAATCGGTTCGGCTATCATAGTCCTTTGATGGCGTTCAAGAGTATTCTTCAAATATGCATTGCCGTAATTTGCGGTAAGGCAATAAGTTTTTCCCTGCCAAGCCACACCGCTTTCAATTATATCTTTCAGTAAAATACCCTTGTCATCCGGCTGAATAATGTTTGGAACATTAGTCCAGTAACAGCGTTTTCGGCTTTGTGCCGAAACAAGAGCAGAATTGATCATTATAGGCTCAACGCCCAAATGTCGGCTTATTTCCGCCTTTATATCCTTATGTATACTGTAGTTGTTTTCATAAAGAAAATATTTACAGCCGCTTTCTTTCAGCGCACGAACATACTGCATAAAAAATTTAAATCCTTCACCTTCGCATGTTGTTTCACGATTTCTTTTCGCTATACTCCAGTATGTACACGGTGATCCTCCTATTAACAGGTCAAAATCCTTGTACTGAGTAAAATCCCCGTTAAACACATTTCCGCAGTGTTCAATAAAGGGATAATTTTTCTTGCTGATTTTAATTGCATATTTATCTATTTCATATGCTGCATACCTTTCAACCGATATGCCTGCACGCTCAAGCGCTGCCATACCGCAGGATATACCGTCAAATAAACTTAATACTTTCATTATTCGTCCTTTCTTCCGAAGGAACAATTTCTATGAAATTTTCTAACCTGCAGTCAAGCTTACTGCATATTTTATCTATATTTTCCAGTTTCAGAAACGAACAGTTGTTGTTACACATATCGCAGATGGTAGAAGGTCTGATTCCGGTAATTTCCGAAAGTTCCGACTGTGTCATTCCACGTTCTTTTAATAGCTTCAGTAAATTTATTTTAATCATATAATTGCCCTCCGATGATACTTTTGTTAATACGCAATAACGTATTCTGTTATTTGTGTTCTAAAAAAAATAACATCAATAATTTGTTATAATAAGTTCCTTATATGAACCTTTGGAAAGGTTGTTTTGTCTTTCGGTTTCTGTTATATTAAAATCTTTGTACAACTCACGAACATACTCATCATCGTTGTAAGAGAGAATAAAGCGTCCTTTAATACCGCTTAAAGAATCCTTTAAACGTATGTGGTCGCTGTCGGTAAACAATACATCATAATATTTTTCCGTAGTGTGGTAAGGCGGGTCGCAATAGAACAGGGCATTGGGGCGGTCGTAAACTTTAATGAGATTTTCAAAATCCTTATGTTCGATTACAACTCCGGCGCCTGATTTTAAACGCTTTTCAATTTCAGTTAAATATTCCAGAGAAATGTTCTTTTTGTTACAGCCGTAAGCTTTTCCGTCTGCTCCGTAACTTATTTTAATTTGAATATAAAACATTGCAGCTCTTTGAATATCGGTCATGCCTCTGACATTTATCTGCGCCCTTATATCTTCAAAAATTTCTCTGGCATTAATATACCCTGAAATTTCACGCTGAAGCTCTTCACGGTGAAAGCGTATACATCTAAATAAATTCACCAGCTGTCCGTTTGCATCGTTGTAAACCTCCAGAGGAGCATGCTTGTCTTTGGCAAAAAGCACAGAGCCTCCGCCTCCGAACACTTCTATATACCTATCAAAATCATTTGGAAACATTGATACGATTTTCTTTGCAAGAATACTCTTTCCGCCAATCCATGGAATAAAACTTTTCATTAAAATACCTCCAAAAAATATAGGAGCGTAAAAACGCTCCTCAAATTAAACTTTAATAATATTACTCTTATGTACGGCAGCTGTAACTGCTCCGTTTATACCGATTACAACACGATTGCCGCTGATTTCAAGAACGGTATATGTATTTTTATATACAAAGCTTGCAAGACCGCCGCCGCTGTAATCCTTTGCACCTGTTTTAACTTTTACCTTATCGCCCTTATTAAGCGCTGCTGCCGATTTACTGTAAACAGGCTTACCGTTCCAATCATAGACAATATAACCTGCTGTACATGCCTTTTTAGCATTATCAAGAGAGGAATAAGCTCCTATCTGTGATTTGGCATCAGACCATGACTTGCGTATACGGTAAAGCTTTTTAACACTTGAAGATGATACTGCACTTGTATTAAGTGCCGCCTTAACATCTGACTTAAACTTTTTCCAAGTGGTATTGTTGTTATCGTCCGAACCGCCTTTATTTTTCGGTACAAAACCTTTCGGGCAAACTTTTCCTGTAACGTCATAATGACGAATCAGATCATTTTCATTCAGCTTATACTTTTTACAAAGATAAACACAAAGCTCCACAAGACTGCCGTAAGTCTTACTGTTTAATTTGCCTGTACTGTCAGGATGACAATTTTCAATTGATACGCTGCAGCTGTTTGCTTGGCAGGTACACCATGCTACTTCTTCATCGGGAATACAGCAAATAATTTCTCCGTTCAATCCGATAATATAGTTACTTGACACGTCGTTATCATTATGGTTAAAATAATTTCTATTAGCTTCGGCTGACGTATTGGGATTGCCTATGTAATGTACGGCAATTTTGGTTGTTTTCGTCCTTTTTGTATACGGACGATTTTTTGTAATGTACATGTTTTTGATATTCATAAATTATACCTCCTTCAAATTCATAACTGCTGCAAGTCCTGCCGAGACAGCAGAAACGCATAGTCCCAGAACAGCGGACTTTACAGTTAAATCCGTTGCGGCAATATTCACCGCTATGTAGCCTACCGCAGTTTGTAAAAATGTTCTAAGCGAACGCTTAACCCATGTTTTCATAAATACACCCTCCAATTTAATATAAATTAATAATTTTAATACTGTTAATGGTGGGATTGGATTGTCCCAATCCTGTTTTGACAGTCAAAGTACTGTCGTCTACATAGTAGAACAGTAGCCCGTCTGCCTCGTAAAATCCGTTTGTTCCAAGGCTTTTTATGTATGCAAGAGGAAGAGTAACACTGTATTTTCCGCCTGTTGTGACCGCATTGCATACCACCGCAGAATAATTTGTAAAGAGATTCGGTATGTCAATCGTTGCTGATGAAGCCGTGAACGAATTTGAATACAACAGCATATCGGTTGACGTTGAAATAAATCTTTTGGCGGTCA
>CATKAZ010000161.1 GCA_949745795.1 uncultured Oscillospiraceae bacterium
CATCCGGTCTGTCAATATCGCCGTCACGAAGAGGCGTTTTGATGGAATTGAGAGACGGAACAGACTTGCCGTTGCTGAGCTTGCTTTTGCCCTCTTCATAAGCAGCTTCAATCGCTGCCTTAATTTTTGCGATAGTCTTGGTGTCAGACTTCGGAATGATGAGAGAAACGCTGTATTTCGGCTTGCTTTTCTCATCCATTGCCTTTGCTTCCCAGAGATTTGCATAACTGAATCTGCATTCTCCTGTTACTACCTTTGTCGGGTTTACAAATTTCTTTGCCATAGTTTAATCCTCCTGAAAATCATTTTCTGCCGAACTCCATTCCTTTCGCTTATCCGATTCAGGAACAAGAGTCGGTTTTCCTTGCGGTTTACATACATATTTGCTGAGAAGCTCATCAAACTTCTTCTTGCCTCCCAGCAGTTTGGTCATTTCGGTAATACCGAGAATTTTCGGTTCGCTGTAGGGATCTTTTCCTGCCTTTTTTACAACGGCCGCAGCCATTTTTTCATCGATATACTTGCGGTTTGACCTGCCCTCAACGACCTTATAGCCATTCCACTTTCTGCCTTTTAATGCTTCGGAAAGGGCATATTCTTTGACATCTGCTGCCCACGCTGTAAGTGCGTCAGCACGTTCAAGAATCATTTCAATTTCAAAATCCTCCAGCATATCCGGCGGTGCAAAGTCATATTTTGCAATTGCCAGATTGTATTCTGCACGTTTTCGGCAGGTGGCTTTTACCTTGCAGAACCTGCAATGTTCTCCTGCACAGAATTCTCCCTCGCCTTTGGCGGCAAGTTCTGCTTTCGGTCTGAGTTCATTTTCTGCCCAGTTCAGTAAATCCGGTACTGATATTGAAAACTCACTGATATTTTCAATTCTCGGCTGAAATATCACCATTTTCACTTCATTGATGTCATATAGAATGCTGAACATTTCCAAAGCACCAAGTGCGTATAGCATCATTTGTGTATTATATTCTGCCTCAACTGCAACACCTTTTCCGTACTTAAAATCAATTACAGTAAGCACATCATCGGCAACAATGATACAGTCGCCTGTGCCGAATCCATCGGGAACATAGCGGCTGAAATCCAGTCGTTGTTCCACCATTACGATGGGATCGCTGTATTTACTGATAACTTCTGAAATGTACTGAGCATAGCTGTCGGTGCAGTCCTCCATTTCCTGATCATAATAGTCAAGATTCTCCGTCGGATCCTGTACATCCCTTCCCAGTGACTTTTCCACCAGATAGGCGCACAGTTCATGACAATCTGTACCCTGTTGTGCATAAGGAC
>CATKAZ010000162.1 GCA_949745795.1 uncultured Oscillospiraceae bacterium
TTTGAAACTGTACAAACAAAGTTCACAGCAGTATGGTCACAGATAGCAGACAAGTTCAGTGGTTATGACCAAAGACTTATGTTTGAAAGCATGAATGAGGTTAAAATTTCAGGACAGGAAAATGCTTCTGTTGATGCATATAATAAGATAAATGCGTTAAATCAGGCGTTTGTTACAGCAGTAAGAAATGCAGGGGGAAAGAATACAGACAGAGTATTGATTATTCCCGGATATAATACTGACATTAATGCTACAGTAAACAGTAACTTTGCTAAGCCTAATGATACAGCTAATAACAGGTTAATGTTATCTGTTCATTATTATGATCCTATTGAATGAAAATGGAACAGTTGAATGGGACGAAGATATAGACTATATGGAAACTCAGTTGCAGAAAATATCAACCTTTGCAAGCGGACTTAATATGCCTGTTATAATTGGTGAGTATGGAGCTATGGATAAAGATAATGGTTTAGATAGAGAAACATATTTAAATGCATTAAATAGAACAGCTGAATTATATAATATTGTAACAGCATATTGGGATAATGGATATGATGGTCCGAATGGATTTGCATTGTTTGACAGAACAACCAATACACAAACTGAAGCCGGAGAAGCTTTAATAACAGTAATATTGGGACAGTAAATTAAAAAAATGAAAAATGACACCTTGTTATTATTGTAACGGGTGTCATTTTTATTTATAATTTAGGAGGGAAAAGAAAATGAAGATGAAATATTTAAAACGCTTTTTAAGTGTTTTACTTACAGGTTTTATAAGTTTAAATGCTGTAAGTCTTGCAGCATTTGCAGAAGAAACTAATGATAGCAGTCATTTTACATGTACGGTAACTGATGGAGTTGCTACTCTAGCTACATTCGATAATTTAATAACAGATGTTACAATGCCTGAACAAGTAGTAGTAGAGGGAACTACTTATAAATTTGAAGATCAGACATTAAAAATTGATAATTTAAGCTTAGATAATATAGAATCAACACTAAACTATTTGACAGAAGCAGTCAAGAGCCGAGCAGCAATTCTCAGCAGACAAAGCCTAGCATTGCTCCGACAACTAAGGCAACAAGAAGCAATGCAGATGTCATAAAGGATAGGAAAACGGCTCAGAAGATAATGAAACAGGCAAAAATAACAAAGCTGAAAGCCAAGAGCAAGGCAAAGAAAAAGATAACTGTTTCATGGAAAAAGGTCAAAAAGGCTAAGGGCTATCAGGTTGAAGTATCAGCAAAGAAGAACTTTAAAAAGTCTGTATTCAAGAAATTCACGGCTAAGACAAAGCTTAATATCAAGAATAAGAAGATAAAGAGCAAAAAGACATATTATGTCCGTGTAAGAGCGTATGCGACCTACAAGGACAAAAACAATGTAACCAAAAAAGTCTACAGCAAGTGGATTAAAAAAATACGCAAAGTCAAGGTTAAATAGCTTCTAAATTATTCCTTAATATTTTTTGCAGGACAATGATTGCTCCTGTGCAATACAGGAGCATTGTTGTACTGTAAATCAAGGGCAAGTTGTCAAGCGAAAA
>CATKAZ010000163.1 GCA_949745795.1 uncultured Oscillospiraceae bacterium
AGAAATAAACCGCCCTAGCTGCAAACTTAAGC
Source organism: uncultured Oscillospiraceae bacterium (assembly GCA_949745795.1). Lineage (GTDB taxonomy): Bacteria > Bacillota > Clostridia > Oscillospirales > Ruminococcaceae > Porcipelethomonas. Next base: position 33 of record CATKAZ010000163.1, read on the forward strand.
GGTTTATACAATAATCACTTGAGGGAGCGACCGTCTATCGGTATGCTCCTTTTTTATTATTATACATCAATTACAGAAATATGTCAACTGTTTTCTTTTAAATTCATAACTGCTGCAAGTCCTGCCGATACAGCAGAGACGCATAATCCCAAAACAGCAGACTTTACAGTTAAATCTGTTGCGGAAATATTCACTGCTATGTAGCCTACAGCAGTTTGTAAAAATGTACGAAACGCACGTTTTACACAATTTTTCTTTAACAAGTTACTCATGCTCATTCTTCCTTTCCAAATCTTCAATTCTGTGATTTGCGACTTTTATTTCTTCATCAATTACAGCATTATGCCGTTCAAGATGGTATACACGTTCTATCACCTTATTGTGCTTATCCTGCTTCTTTTCCAACTGCTCTATACGGTAATTTGTAAGTTTAGTATTTATCACTATTCCTGCAAATGTACCTAACGCACTGCCGCATAATGTTATCAATGAAACTATTACTTCCGTCATAAATTACACCTCCAATTTAATATAAATTAATAATTTTAATACTGTTAATAGTTGGATTGGATTGTCCCAGTCCTGTTTTGACGGTCAAAGTACTGTCATCTACATAGTAGAACAGCAGCCCCTCTGCCTCGTAAAATCCGTTTATTCCAAGGCTTTTTATGTATGCAAGAGGAAGAGTAACACTGTATTTTCCGCTTGTTGTGACCGCATTGCACACTACCGCTGAATAATTTGTAAATAAATTCGATATGTCAATCGTTGCTGATGAAGCCGTGAACGAATTTGAATACAGCAGCACATCGGTTGACGTTGAAATAAATCTTTTGGCAGTCACAGTGCCGTCTATTTTTAAAGTGCCTGTTGAGGGATTGGCAATAAATTTACTTGATTTTTTTACAGATGCACGTTCCTGTGCATTATCTCCTGTATATGAAAGAAGCAATCTATAGTTAGCGTTGTCCGTTACATTATTTTGATAGACATAAGATTCCTGACCGCAGTATACCCAGTTAGCGCCGTCATAAATGAAATCTATTCCCGTTTGTGCAGGGATTTTTAAAAGTCTATGTGTCATGGCAAAACCTGCATAATAAACAGGTTTAGCTCCTGTGCCGTTGACATTTATTGTTATCCCGTTTGCAGTGTTTGCATTTGTAAATATAACGGTGATTTTTTTGCCTAAAGCTAATTTAAAACCATCTAATGTTACTGATTTTGTTGGATTTCCGCCGTCTGTTATACATGTTCCGTAACAGGCTACGTCCTCAATAGATGGAATTCCCATTGCTGTGATATCGGACTTTTCAGCATGTACCGCGTTCGCTATGTGTCCGGTACTGTTTACCTGAAACTTATATATCCCTGCACTTCGTGACGTATATGTCGGGTGTATGTAATTATTGGCATTTTCTTCTACGCTTGACAGTTTGCTTTTTTCCGCATCGGTGAAATCATGCGTTGACAGTCCTTTTCCGCTTTCTTTCAATACCCTGGCTTGTAGTGCCTCGTCAGTACTTTTGACAATCGCATCTTTAACGGTATTTGTATATTCTTTTGCCTGTTCCAGAACATTGTCTCCGGCAGGCATCTTTTCATTAAGATACTTAAAATTAGCGTTGATGCTGTCAACACTTTTTCCTACATTCTCATTGCCGGGTATCGTAATCAATCCATTCGCCATTATTCAACCTCCGTTTGTATAATATTTCCTGCTAATTCGTCCCAGGTAGCATTTAACTGATCCATTGTATAGCCTGCTTCTCCAAGTCCGTACCATGTGTTATTAACTGCAATTTCATTCTTTATCAGTTCGGTGCGTACTGAATCATAGCCCCCGTTAATACGTCCTTTACCGGTTATTGTTTTGCGTAATGAACCCAATTCAATACTTGAAACTTCTCCAGTGATTCCGTCAACAGTCTTTTTCACAATTTGCTGAACCGTATTGATGCCTAATTCCTCATTGTAAATAGTACCTATATCGCCCAGCTCGCAGCGCTGTAAATTTATAAATCCCCTGTATAAATCAAAATCCACAAGATTTGCAAACGTCACACGGTAATTTACCGCCGGCGAACATTCTAACAGCATATAGTCCTTAGCTTTTTTGGCAAAAAGTGCTTTGACATCATCTACAGTGAACTTGTTCCCGAGCTCCTGACGCACTTCATCTTCCGTCATAGAAATTCGGTAAGATTTCATAGGCGCAATAGGCAGCGGCGGCAAATTTAAACGATGAAAGCTTACAATGCCGTTATACTGCGCCGTGACTTCTTCACCGTTTTTTAACGGTTCATACGTATATTTGCCAATCCAGTATAAATCTCCGCAGTAGTCAGACAAGTCAACATCTTCGTCAATTTCAGTCATATCAACACCGTAGCTGATGTTAAACGCATTTGAAATACCACGCTGTTTGTTAATAGTAACATGGAAGTTGTCCCTTATAATTTCACCGCCCCACACATTGATAAAGCAATTATCAGCACCTAGCAGCGCTTTTGTAGGGGACATATCTTCGTAATATGCCGCATGCATAAACGGCATATTTTCATATGACGTATTGCCCTTTAGGTCGCTTGAAAATGTAAAACGGTCTGTCGGCTTGCCGGTTGTAAATGAGCCGCGTTTGTTGTATGTATGATTCATAATCCAATTAAGCGCATTCGGACCGTTTAAAATACCAAGCTGTGTAGAATGAATATAATAAAAATTCAGGTCATAGAAAATATGCATTGCATCAACAGTACGCTGTTTTGTTCCGTCTGAGGACATTGTTGTATTTTTTCGGTAAATACGGAATAACTGTCCCTGTGCCTTGATAATGTTGTATTCAATTAAAAATCTCCAGTTACCGTAATCATCAAAAGGGTGGGTAAGGGTAAGCGAATATTCACCGTTTAGTACTTCGGTGATTTTACACTCTGTCGGGCAAAGAATCCTGATACCGTTATGACTGAAATCCGTTTCATCGGATTTGTAAACGGAAACATAATCATACTTCATTACAGCCACCTCGCATTAGGCGTTACATCAAAAGATATAAGCTTTTGCTCTACGTGTTTATACTGCCTTACTGTCCCGTCAGGCATTGCATGCTCCCATGTATATTCGGGCATAAGTCTAAATTTGACGGTATTTTCTCCCGGTTCAAGCATAGGAAATTTACCGCTTGTCATTTCACAGCATACCTTTCTTACACCGCCCTCCAGCTTATAAGCCAGTCTGAGAGAAGTATTAACAAACATAGTTGTTTCGGGACTTATGTAATGATATACAGGAGTTCCGTTTCCGGACGGAGTGTAAGTGTCGGTATATTCACCGTGAATTCGTCCCAGTTCCCCGTTGACAATAACGTTATTTGATTGAATGTCCTTTTCAGCGGATACCGCCGAGCCTATTACACCCGAATTAGCCTTTGACTGTTCCGTTCCGCTTTCAATAATCAGAGGGTCACCGCCGTTTACTGTCATTTCAATGCGTCCTGCCCAGCGGAAAAAATATAACGGTTCACATTTATAACTTCCTCCGACTGTTATCTTTATGGTCTTTTCCGGCTGACTGTCTTTTATGTCGGTGAATGAGTGGGAAATAACAGCATTGTTTATGTCATATCTGAACGGTTCGACAGTAAAAATTACAGGCACTTTCCCGAACCTTACCGATAATCTTTCGGGCGAGATAACAGAATGAACAAATGCGTTATAATATTTTGTTGTATCACTGCTTAAAATCAGTTTGCCGCTGCCATTAAGCCACTTGTTAATATCGTTGATTTTCGAATGATCGGTGATTCCCAAAACAAACGGCAGCTGAACGTTTTTAAATTCTTCCTTGACCTTGTTCAGCGGAAACATTCGTCCCGGTATTTCAACCGTCTGCAAGGTTCTTTCAGCCTTAGGGGGAATAGGGACACTTTCCAGTATTCCGAATTCCCGACTGCTTTTGCCGTTAAATATAAAGTATCCCATTTTATCACACTCCTAACGCCATTTCAGCCTGCTTTACTTTCAATGCTAATTTATATGCTGTTTCTTCGACATCTCCGTCATTATTTATAGTAACGTTATCCATAATCACCGTTATGCCTCCGTTTTGTTTTTCGGAATATGTACTGTGATTTTTTGTGCTAAATGATGATATGTCGGCGTTGACCATAGTGTCAAAGCTTGTTGGCAAAGCGTTTTGCATATCTTTCGTGACTTTGTCCATTTCATCGGCAAAACCGACTCCGATGCCTTGAGCAAGGAATACACCGACTTTGTCTCTGAATAATTTTGATGGTGAATGAATGCCGAGAGCGTTCTTAATACTACTTAACAAACTACTAGCCATTTCTTTGATTTTGTCCCATATTATATTTACACCGTCAATTAAACCATTTGCAAGTCCTTTTATGATGTCTATACCTACTTGCAGCCAGTCTTGTTCCATCAATGCATTAATAATAGCGGTGATAATTTGAGGAATAGCCATTACTACCTGAGGGATTGCCTGCGGAAGTCCTTCAGCAAGAGCGACTATTAAATCAATACCGGCTGTAATTAATTCTCCAATGTTATTAGAAAACGCTCCGACAATGCTGTCAACTATTTCAGGAATTTTCTGCACCAAGGTCGGAATACATTCCGTAATACCTTGAATAAGTCCTGTAAGTAAATCAAAACCGGCACTAATTATTGCCGGTATGTTGTTTATGAGAGTATCACATAAATTCGTAATTAATTCAGGCAGCATGGGCATTAACTGCTCAACAACCTGATTTAAGGCTTGAATAAGCCCTAGGAATAATTGCAAAGCACCTTCCAGTAATAACGGCAGATTTTCAATTAAAGCTGTGGTTATTTGCGTTATGATTTCGGGGAGCATCGGTAT
>CATKAZ010000164.1 GCA_949745795.1 uncultured Oscillospiraceae bacterium
CGTCACGGACTGCGTATGGAAGAGTTTGAACAAATGCCAAAACACACAAAGCTCTTCTATATAGCGTCCGAATTGTGTGAATTAAACGACCCTTGCAGGGTAGATATTCAAATTTTGCTTGCTATGCTTAAAAGCGGGGTGAGACTTTAATGAAGGAATTGACTTTAAAAATACGTTTAGTAGATGACGTAAGCTCTGCCATAAATAATATAGGTGATTCCGGAACTAAAGTTATAGCCGGTCTGGAGGACGGCTTTGTAAATGTAAGCTCAGAGATAAGCCGCACTTCAAAAACAGCAGTCGAAGCATCGGCATCTATAGCAAAGCTTTCCGGTGATGTTGCCGAGACAGTTACACAATCACGACTTTTGGCAAACGCTGCGGAAAGTCAGGCTGACAAGCTTGAACATGCCGCAGAAAAATCCCGAAAAAAAGCGGATGACGATTTAAGAGCAGCTAAAAAGGCCAAAGAATTCCATGAAAATTTGAAAAAGCAAGTCATGGAATCGGATAATGTTACGGATGCTTTGATGGAACAAACTGAGGCAGCGCTTAAATTAGCTAATGGCCTTGATCAAACTGCTAAAAAGTCGGAATTAAAAGCACAGAAAGCAGAAAAAGCCGCTGCGGCTGCCAGAAATAACGCTTCTGCCGTAGAAAAGGCTGCACTTGCAGAAGAAAAACATGCGGCAGAATTAGCTGAAAAAATAAAAGCGGAAGAACAGACAGCCGAAGTCCTTGAAAAAGTCAATCAAGAACATTCCGAAGTTGCAAGTACTGTTGAAAAAAATATTCGGACAGAGGAAAAGTTTGCCGATTCAATTGTTGAAACAGCGCAGGCAGAACAGCAGGTAATGCTGGTTCTTGAAGAAACTGCAAATGAACATAATAAAACTGCCGCTGCAATAGAAAAAAACGCACAGGCAGATGAACAGTTATATAACTCAGCTAACAAGACTGCTGCTATAGAGCAAAAAGTAGCCGATTCCCTTAACGAGTCAGAACAAGAGGCAAA
>CATKAZ010000165.1 GCA_949745795.1 uncultured Oscillospiraceae bacterium
TATTTTTAATGGATGTCAATAAATAGTAAAACTACATTGAATATATTTTAACATAAAATATAGAAAAATGCAACTAATTCTATAAATTTAATATTAAATATATATTATTAAATATTTTCATTTGCTTTGCCCTTTAGCAAACAGAAATACCGCACCTTGAAATATCAAAGTGCGGTATTTGATTTGTTCTAATTTTATTATAAATCAAACAAAATATAATTTCTCTTAATGTGAAGATAAATAGAATTATCATTTATCAGTTACTGCTTCGTATTGTGACATCCGATAGCAACATTTCAGCAGCATTACCATCTGTTACCAACTTGATAGTTAACGTACCAGTTTCGTCTGAAGTCCAAGTAAATTCCTTTTCAAAACCCTGCTCATTTCGATTCGGCGTGAGTGTTTCAGAAAAGATTGTGCTTGTTTTACTTTCCGCTTTAACCTCTGCCTTTGACGTGAATACGCCTTGATAATAAAATGACAGCTTGTATTTTTTCCCATTTTCAGGTTTCCATGATTTTAAAGTCAGAGTAACAGAATCAGAATCCGATGTACCGAATGTAATCGTACTGCCTGCAATGTCGAGTTTGTCTCCGTCAGATACTTTCCAATCAGAGGATTCCATAATTCCGTTCTGCCGGAGTAATGCTCTTTTCAGCAGGCACAAATCAAATATATTAAGTTTATTATCTTTACAGAGGTCAGCCGCCTGCCAGCACGGAAGCTCCGTATCAGGAACTGCCAACAACCACTTTTGAAGAAGCAAAACATCTGCAACACTAAACTTGCTGTCTGCATTAATATCTCCTGTCATAACGGCATTTCTGTCTATGATACCATCTTTTTCATTCCAGTTTATACCTGAGTTTTTTAGCATAGTTTGTAGGATTTCTGGATTTTGCCACTTGTATGTTTTTCGGTCAATCATCTTGAAATCGCCGCCGTTATCCCACCAAAAGCATTTAATTCCATAGTTATTTGCAGTTCTTGTCACAAGGTCAGCATAACGGACACGTTCGTCAAGGTTGTTCTTGTTTACACATCCGAATTCCCCCAAAATTACGGGAATATCCTTACTGGCAATATGTTTGTTTACATTGTGCAGCATAGAGGTCACAGACTCATCATTTAATTTTGTCACATCGGGATAGTCGCCGGAGCAGAACGGATACGGCGCATAAGAGTGAATTTCAGCAATCAACCTTTCTGAAGCTGTATCATCAGGCAGCTTCCAATTCTGCAAAATATTAGTTGTAACGCCTGCGGCATAGGTATCAGCGATAAGAACACGCTTTAAATTATTTCCGCCTGTGGCTCTGACAGTATCAACGAAAAGCTGATTATACTTATTAACAATATCAATAGCTTCGTCTGTAGTATAAGACCAGTTCCCCGATTCATCAAGTACCTCATTCATACCCTCAAAGATTAAATGGTCATTATAATCCTTGAAGTAAACAGCAATTTGATTCCAAATTGAAGCGTATCGCTCTTGATATTGTGTATAATTTGCAGCAGAAGCTTTTTGCCAGCCATTAGAACCATTATCATGATGCATATTAATGATTACAAATGTATCCTCATCAATTATGTAATCAATGACCTCTTTGACACGAGCCAACCAATTTTCGTTGATTGTTCCATCACCCTCAAGATTTTGATACCATGTTACGGGAATACGAATCGCATTGATGCCTGTATCCTTAATCGCATTAACAAGTTCCTGAGTAATGACCGGATTTCCCCAAGCTGTTTCAAATGATGTCGGATTGCCCTTGGCAAATTGCAGCATCCATTCGCCTGAAATTGTGCTTTCCAGGTTATTGCCAATATTATAGCCCATTGTGATTGAATCTACAATCTTTTTTGCTGTCATAAAATCATTTTTATCCTCCGCAAATAAACTTGTTGTCTGGAATAGTCCAAAGCTTCCAGTCAGCATAACAGCAGACAAAAGTCCGCTTACCAATTTTTTTAACATCATATCACTCATCCTTTTGTACTCTCCTTGCAGAGATTTTTATTTGCAGTCAGTATAACATATAAATCTTGAAATCTGATTGAAGCTTAAGGCAATACCGTACAAAGATTATGCATCAGATGCTCAGTCGGATATATGATGTGCAAAGTCCTTAGACGATCTTTGTGCGGTATTTGCCTTAATCTTGTAAGCAATCCTAAATCATGCTATAATAGATGTGTTTATCAATTAAATTTCAAGGTTTTCATGGTATACTATTGCTTTAAGGAGTGAATAATATGCGTATTTTGATCGTTGAAGATGAAAAGGATCTCGCCTATGTACTTTCCGAAACGCTGGAATTAGAAGGCTATAATACTGATATTGCAATTGACGGAGAATATGGTCTTGACTGTGCTTTAAGTGGTTTGTATGACCTTATCATTTTAGATGTTATGCTGCCAAAAGTAAACGGATTTGAGGTGTTAAAACGGCTTCGTACCAAAAACATCAACTCTGCCGTACTTATGCTGACAGCCCGTTCTCAGATTGAGGATAAAGTAGAGGGATTGGACAGCGGTGCGGACGATTATCTCACAAAGCCTTTTATAACTAAGGAATTTCTTGCGAGGGTAAGGGCATTATGCCGACGCAGACCGAATGAATATGTTTCAGACAGACCTCAGTTCGGCGACATCATCCTTGACACAGCTCATCATGAACTGCACTGCGGTAACAAGAGAATTATGCTTAGTAAAAAGGAGTATGACCTAATAGAACTGCTGATATTGAACAAAGGAAAAGTTATCGTAAAAGACGTCATGATTACCAAGATATGGGGATATGAAACAGATGTTGAATACAATTCCATTGAAGTGTATATTTCTTTTCTAAGGAAGAAAATGAAAGCGCTGAATTCCGCAGTCAGCATACAGACTGCCCGTGGAGTAGGCTACTTCCTTGCGGAGGCTGAAAATGGATAAGGCAATTAAAAAACTCCGCAAAAAATATATCATATCCGCATCATTGATTGCATTTTCGGTTATTCTGTTTATGCTGATACTTTTAAATGTGATAACATTAATAGTATTCCGTTCATTTGACCGTAATACCCATGAGATTATACATCAGGCAGCACATTCCTATAATTATAATTCGGAAACTTTTCTGCTTTCAGATATGGAAACCAATACGGACGGCGATTATATCATTCCACGCAGCGTTGATTCCATTGACAGTGTTACACTCAGCGGTGAGATCACAAGCAAGGATACTACGCAAGGTTGGTACAGTGCAGGCGGCGGTTTGATGTTTCGTTTAGCAATGAACGGTATGGAAAAATTTGCCTATCGTGAGTATACATTTAATAAGAACACCAGCAAGGTGACAATTGACTTCAACGATGACAGTACTCTGCGGTTTGAAAAGTATGCTTTGCTAAGGGAAAGCGGCGTTACAGATGATAATTTTCTGGTATCAATTGTGTGGTGGACTTCTTCAGATAATATTCCAAAAGATGATATTTCACTTAAACTTGATAGTATAACTATTCACTACAATATGAATTTTATGGCAAGAAGTGTGATGCAGCTGCACTATCAAGATTTATTTAACGATAAGATTCCAACTGTACTGAATGAAACAAGCAGTTTCTTTCTGATTACCGATAGAGATAAGCATATCATTGCGGTATGCAGCGGAAATCTTCCCACACATTTTGAAGAATCAGAAATTTCTGACATTATGGACATAATATCCGAAGGCAGCGGAACTATGAAAATCAACTCCGGTATAAATTATGAATACTTGTTTTCCGAAAAAAATGGCATTGCTGTTTATTCGTTTATTCAAAAAAACAGTACAAACAGGACTTCCATGCAAATACTTGTCATTTCCATAATTCTCGGAATTGTTATTTTTATTATTCTGTTTGTCATTATCGTTTATATTTCAAAAAAAATAGTCTTTCCCTTATCGGATAGCTTTGAAAAGCAGAAACAGTTTATATCCAATGCAGGGCATGAACTTAAAACTCCTATTACTGTCATTTCTGCAACCACTGATCTGCTCGAACGCAAGCACGGAAACGACCGCTTACTTGATACGATTAAGGCACAGTCCGATAAAATGGGAAATCTGGTCGGCGAATTACTGGAACTTTCAAGGCTTTCAGAAATAAATGAAAATAAAACGCAATTCAGTAATTTTTCTATCAGCGATATTGTAAATAATACTGTTCTATATTTTGAGAGCCGTGCATTTGAAGAAAAGCACATGCTTGAAATTGATATTGACGAGGAGCTGACTATGTATGGTGACAGCAGAAAAATCGAGCGTCTTATGGGAATCCTGCTTGATAATGCTTTAAAGTACTCCGATGCACAAAGCAAGATCAGAATTACTCTATCTGAGCAAAAAGGGCATATTATTCTGACTTGTTCCAACCGATGTACTGAAATAAATCAGGAACATATTTCACATTTATTTGAACGATTTTATCGTGCAGAAGAATCTCACTCCAATGAAAAAGATGGCTTTGGATTGGGACTTTCTATTGCAAAGGTCATCACAGAATTGCATAATGGAAATATCTCGGTTTCTCTCCGTGATGGTATTGTAATATTTGAGGTACATTTACCTAAAAGAGGAGGATTATAATGAGACACCTGTACTGAAAAACAAATTAAACTATACCCTCCATCAAATATCTATATAAAAATCTATGATATAATAGCCTAAAAATAAAAAGATAGTAAACAGTCATAAATTATATTATATTTATACAAAAGATGGATATAATGTAAATATTTGATTAATTTTATATTTATGTGTTGATTTTTGTAAATTATTGGTATATAATGTGTTTATAAGA
>CATKAZ010000166.1 GCA_949745795.1 uncultured Oscillospiraceae bacterium
GTTATCACCAGAACCAACTAAAACGTCTATTACTATTTAATTTATCTAAATCTTTTTCTTCTTTAGATTTAGAATGTTCTCTCTTTCCTAAATATTCATCCGATAAAGCAATTATAGGGTCATACCAATCTGCTTTCTTTTTTGCCCATTCAATCCATTCTTCTTTTTTAGAATCAATATTTCCTTCTTGTTCAACTGCAGAAATATACTGTCTAATTTGACAAGCAATGTTATAATCTTCAGCTTGATTAGTCAATTCTGTTGTTCTTTTTATTTCTTTTTCTTTTCTCTCCAACAGTTCTTTCTTACGTCTGTCCTCTTCATCTTGTATTCGTTGTTCTTCTTCACGTTTTTCCCTATCTATACGTAATTCTTCAGACTTTTCATATAAACTTATTAATATATCTCCTAATCTTTCCTCCAACTTTTCAGATTTACTATCTCGAATATAATTTTTTTCACCAAATACAATGCGTAACTTTCCATTGTAAATATAATCATATTTTTTTATTTGCGGTTTATTAGACCATTTGTTGTTTTTTATTTTATCATTATATTCTACTAACCCTCTAGCCTCTTGTCTTGTAAGTTCATGCTTTATTTTATTTTTACCTTCACATAAACGAAATCTCACTGTATCATTTTTAATTTTAGCAGACAAATCTTCATTTATCTCACCGCCGAGTTTCTCGACAACACAAAAAATAGCGTCTAATATCTGCATTGCGCGAGGTTTTATTTCATTTGACATTTCACTAAAAAATGTTGGTTCATTATCCGGTTTATCATATTTTGGATTATAATATTGTTTACTTTGTGCTGATTTTTCTTTTCGTTTCCATTCAATTATAGAATTCTTATAATTTATTAATTGCTTATGTAATTTTTTCTTATTACTAATTACTAAACTAGTAGCAGCATTTAATACTTGAAGCCTTTCATCTTCATTCAAAAAAGACAAAACACTGCTGTCATATTCCACTGATGATTCTATTTCTTCTTTATTTATAAATTCTACAAATTTCTTTTCAACAGCTACTAGTGAATTAATATCTGCCTCACTTTTTTCTTTAATTACTAATGAATTATCTGAAACCGCTTTCTTTTCCTTTTTTAATTTTACCTCGGAAAGTAATAATTCTACAGATTCAATATCTGATGGCGGTAACTCAACAATTTCGCTTGTGACATCTTTTCCAATTTTTCTTCTAGTCCAGTAGCCAGAAGACGGAAATGGTATATTTGCTTCTTTGCACTTTGCAATCAATTTTGAATAATTCAAATTATATTTTCTGGCTACACCAGCAACAGATACTTGCCAAATCTCATCATACAATTGTCGTCTAGATATTTTCATCGTTCGGTTCAACATTGAAATAAATTCCTTTACCTTCGTACTTTTTTACCGTTTCTTTATATTTTCCTAGCGAAAACGCATACTCAAACAATTCGAGTTCCTCTACTCTTCGTTTTCGCTTAATATAAAAAGTAAATCTTTTTTCATTGATTCAAACTGTTCAATTATCGTATTAAGATTTTTTTCAATATTATGAACATATATTTCTGATATACGTCAATATTTATACGCAATCATTCTTTCAGCTATAATTTGATACGACCAACTTTCACTCCAACCCCGATCACGTTCTTCATTATGTACTGCAAAACCAATTGGTAACAAATTATTTCTCATTCCTAATCCTACAGCCATTGGAGAAATTCCAAGATACTCACCTGCTATCTTTAATGTGATTTTCGGCATATTTCTTATTTCATCATCTGTATATTTTGACATCTTTAATACCTACCTTATTACCTATTTGCGTCTGGATTTCATACTTACCATCAATCACATTATGAATCTTCCATTCTTATTTTATCAAACAAATTTTCGAGGTTAGAGGAATTGATCTCACATTCCCAAATAACCAAAACTCTCCACCCTAATTCAGTAAGCTTTCTGTAATTTTCTTCATCACGCCGTTTATTTCCAGTAAGCTTAGGTACCCAATATTCGAGTCTGCTTTTCGGCATCACAAACTTAGAACAATTATCATGCATATGCCAAAAACAGCCGTTAACAAAAACAACAGTTTTGTATTTTGGCAGAACGATATCCGGATGTCCAGGATATCGCTTATCATTTTTTCTATATCTAAGTCCTTTTGAAAATAAAAACTTTCTTACAATTTCCTCGGGCTTTGTATCCTTGCTTTTTATTCGGGACATATTGTAGCTTCTTACTTCTTTGCTATGATTATCCATAAGCTTATTTTATTAAAGTAAATTTAACTGAGCAAGAAGAAAGAAATTCCACTCTAACTTTATCTCCAACAGAAGCTCCGCAATTCTCATACCAAGCTCCAATAGCTTTTAAATTCCCTCTTCCTTGAAACTGTTTAGCATATCTATAATCTTCGCCTGCACTTCCAGAAGCCTTTACATCAAAGTCTATAAATCCATCAGACGAAACAGCATGGTAGTCTGTGCCTGCTAAAATATTATATTTTCTTGCTTCGGCTAATGGAATTTTAACATATCCCTCACCGTATATTCGATTTCTTGTATTTGTGTATCGATGAGTACCCCACTCCAAATGAGCCTGCTCTATAGTTACTACAAAAGAATCACCTGTGTTTGGCATAAAATGTTCCCCCTTAAAAATCTGACATAAGAATCTGACGTTCTAAACTGAAAATATCTTTCAGCTGTTTATGAGAATATTGGCTGCTTTGATGTTTCTCAACAAGTGTAATAACATTAGAAACACTTATAGCACTTCCTGAAACACCCGTTTCTTGTACAATAGATTGAATTTGACTGTTAATGTTGTTTCCGAATCCTCCTGCAATATATGAAAAGAATGCTAACGGACAATCATCTTCACTGTATCTACTGAGATTTTCAATATAATTATGCACCATACGATTGTGATGGTCATTATTGATGGAGTATCTGCTGTATGCTTTATTATCAAGTATTGCCTGATACCCATCACTATCTGATAAAAGCAATACATCAGGTGTTAATCCAATAGGTCCAACGTGTTTTGTCCGATATCCAAAAACGTTTCTGAATAATTCAACAGTTGCCTTCTCAAAATCGGCAGCCCTTTCAGCACCCTTAAATGCCATATTAAAATATTCGGTCATAAAAGAACCTATAGCGCCATTAGGATATAATTTCAACAGCTTTTCTTCAACAACTTTTTCAGAATAACCAGTTCTCTCTGAAACAGCTTCAATTACGTCAGCCGAAATTCTGCAAATAGGTTTTCTAAGCGATTCAGCAATAAACGCGTGCTTTATTTGACTTTCTACAAGCATAGCATTTGTAATTGAATTTGACTGAAGAAGATTTCTGGTATCTTTACTGTGCTTTAAGTCTAGACCATATTTTCTTTGGAAATTCTCATGATTTTCCGGATGGTCAATAAACCTATATGTTTTACAGAGAACTGCTTTGACTTCATCTTCCTTTTCAGGAATGATCTGAAGTCTTCTGTCTACTCTAATTGCCATCTGAGTATATTCCATCCAGTTCATTATAGTATTAGCTATATCTTCAAGGTGACTATATGGATGCTCAGAATTAACCATGCCCTTGCTTGAAGCATATTTCTCAGTAAAATTGTCAGCAAGACAGTTATCGCCTTTTTCGCGGTATTCAAGTATTCTGTTCACAATATACTCAAAGCACTTGTCACTTTCATTTTCTGCTTCTGTTATAACAATTTTTGCTATTTCATCAGCAGACAGATTATTAATGCGAATATCATTCAGTAATCTAAAAAGAAATACAAACGGATGAATTTTAAATCTGAGAGAAACCTGAACACCTCTGCTTAAAGAGAATGAAGATGGAAACTGATATTTCAAAATCTGAGATGAAAGAATTTTAACCGGAGATTCACCGGAAAGAATAGCTTCTCCTGCCAAAGTCAGTTTTAACTGTTTGGAACTTTCGTGTTCAAATACTAATCCAAGGCTCTTGATCCATGCAATATACGTTCTGGCTCCGCCTCCTGTCTGATCTCTTCTGTCACCCTTTCTTTTCAGTCCGGCTTCTTCAAGAGCTTCTTCAACAGAAAGATGGGTTTCTCTCTGACCAGCCCACTGAGAATTCAGTGATTCTTTAGCTACAGATGCAAGAACTTCCGGTACACTGTTTAATCTTCTTTTGGGACGTGTAATCCACCAATAATTTATCACTTATATTACTCCTTTTAATTTAATCCTCCTGATGAACAGAAAAATCCATGTAGTACTGCTCATCATCGATTTTATAAAAATCCACATCACTTCTTCCGTAATGCATCAAATCATTCTTTGTAACAAAAGCACCATTAGGCAAACCAAGCCGATACCTGAAATATTCTCCGAGTTTTGAATTGTTTTCAGGAGTCGTAATTGCTTTGTCACCCTGCTGTTCAACTCTTAAAATAAGACTTTTCATATCATCAGTAACAACAGTAAAATGAGGTGCAGATATATCATTTGCCTGTATTGGGAAAAAGCCTTTCCTTCTCTTTTCTGCCGGATATGGTATGTATGCCTGATTTGGTTCACGTCCTTTTCGCTGTCCCCAATTCAAACCGGATTTTTGACCGATGTCACCTTTTCCATTCCTTGTAAGCAAAGAAAGCGTCAGCTTA
>CATKAZ010000167.1 GCA_949745795.1 uncultured Oscillospiraceae bacterium
CTATCAATTATGCAGTCGTTACATTTTTTGCTTCTTTTTTCGTGTGAACAAAAAAGAAGTGTGTTTCTTTGTTACTTTCTTTGCACAAGCAAAGAAAGTCAGAAAAAATTTATTTTAGCTTATTTCTTATGTGAATCGGGATTATCCGTTCTGCCCATAAGATAGTCGATAGAGCAGCCGAGGTAGTCGGCAATCTTAGATATATTTAATATTGTAGCATTTTTTCCTTTTGATATATCGGAAATATAATTAATATTTAAGTTACAATCATCAAGTAATTGTTTGAGAGTTATACCCTTATTTTTAGTAGTTTGTTTAATTCTAAGAGCCAATTCTTGTAAATTATTCATGAAATCACTCCTGTAAATTTGTTAATTATGCATAAATATCAAATTAAAGCTTGACAATCAGACTGTAGCTTGATATAATTTAATTAAGCTATTAAGTGAACCTAAATAATCTTTGCTAAAATTGACACTTATTTATAAGTATATCATTATTTGGATTGTTTCGTCAATAGCTAATTTTTTGAACGGAGAGATAAAAATGCACAACAAACTATTCGCCGAAAGACTACAACAGCTTAGAGAGCTAAAAGGTATTACGCAAAGGGAATTGGAGGATGACTTGAATTTACCACTAAATTTTATAAGTCAAATTGAAAACGGTCAACGTCAGGTTAGGTATAAAGCATTGATCCTCATTGCCGATTATTTTGACGTTTCTATTGATTATCTTCTTCAGCGTTCTGATAATCCACTTACTGCTAAATAACTATTTTTTAATTCTCTATTTCCTTAACTGTCAAGCCTTATGAAATATTTTTCATAAGGCTAAAGGCAGTATAAACGTCTTTGCAAAAGTAAACCATCGTGTCTTTTTTTAGTTATTCCGTTCAACTGAACTCGGCATAAAAGTTTTTCTTTAATTCTCTATTTCCTTACCTGTCGAGCCTTATATAACATCTTTTATAAGACTAAAAACGGTATAAAAGTTTTGGTTCCGCTTTTTCAAAAGCGGAGGCTTTTTTCAAAAAGCGGTTAAAAAGCGGCAGGTTCTATAGAGATAATATAATAATATACCGGCTGA
>CATKAZ010000168.1 GCA_949745795.1 uncultured Oscillospiraceae bacterium
ACTTCCTTTCCCTTTTTCGGCTTTTTGCCGGAATCTTTTTACAGGCTCTTTTCTGCCTGTATTAATTCAGACATTTTACATCACTCCTTTCAGCGGACATAAATTCATTTTTATGAATTTTTCTGTCCGGTCTGTAAGAATTACACGTTGGTTTGATAATATAACTAAAATGCTCTGCTGACAGCTTATTCATACAAGGGGCTGACAGCTGCTGTAAAGCCGTTTAAGTTCCGGCATATAACTTCCCGAAACATCAGCTTAACGTCCCTTAAATTTCATTTTTGCCGGCGATTTGCTGATGTTCGGTACGAAAATCTTATGCTGTTAAACCGAATTTAAAATACACGCACGTTCATACAGCCATTCTAAAGGCTCTCTGAGGCGTTTTAAATTTTAGGGTATAATTTCATAAGATTTTTACCGGAAGGGCATTACAGAGCATTCTCGTGCCGTTTTTGAGGATTCTGAAAGCAAAATTAAATTTTCAAGTGATTTTTATTGTTATTTTGGTAAATTATCCGATTTACAAAAAGTTATTTACCAGTGATTTGTAATCAATCAAATCACTGTCGGTTATTTCTGCCGGACGTTCCCTTGCTTTGGCGGTGAAGTATGCTCCCATAGTTGCAGGAGCGTTGTACAGGGCAGTTAGCAGATAGTTTTTGATATTTTTTGGCTTCTTGCTTTGTGATATGCATTCAAGCACATAGGCTATATGCTCATTTGTCAGCTGAGCAAACCGAGCCTTTATCTCTGACAGAGGCTTGTCCTCTTTGGAAATACGGATAGTTTCGGCGCATGAAGCTTCAGTATCGGCAAGTATCCCAACAATGGATTTAATCATGCCGCTGTCCTGCTTATGTTCCTCAAGGAGCTTCGGATAATTAACCTGTTTTTTTATTTTTTCAACAATCTCTTGTTTATCAATCTTATCAATCGAATCCATTTCTTCGCATCTATATGTATTAATATTATTATTTATATTTATATTATCTAGATCTTGATTGATAGATTTATTAGATTTAGATTTATTAGATTTAGATTTAGATAGATGTTCCCTTTGGGCACAACTAGATATTCCCTTTGGGCACATCAAGTTATTCCCTTTGGGCACATCTAGTTTTGCCTTTTGGGCACATCTAGATGTTCCCTTTGGGCACATCTGCGCATTTACGTCGTTTGCGGAGTGTTTTTCGCTGATTTTTTCATTTTTTTCGCTTTTTTTAAAGCTGTTTTCTGTATACTTTTCAGGTTTTTTAGAGCTATTTTCTGCATTTTTTATATTATTTGCAATTTCTTCACCCTTTTCCAAATACTCCTGAAGCAGATTCAGATCGTTATTGATTTTAAAATATCGTTTTGCCGGAACACCTTTGAGTGCAGTTTGTATAAATCCCAGGTTTTCTAAATGCTTAATGGCGTTTCTTTGTATTTTTCCGCCGAATGATGAACTTTCATGCAGATCGGGAATTGTTACATAGAACCAGCCCTCTTCATCGAGCATGCTGTTTCTTTCGTAGTAATAATATTTGCTGATGAGAGTATAGAGAATTATTGTTTCAGTAGCTCCGACCGAGTGTGCAAGCAGCCGGTTAAAGGTCATTGTGTTATCAGGATTTAACTGCATATAAAAATCTGCTAAAAATTTACTGTTCATTTTTCACCTCAGCTTCTGTGTTCGGGAGGAGTATCAAGCAGATCCTCCAATTGTTCGGCTAACATAATCATTTCGGCTTTTATCAGCTTTGCTTTGGGTTCTCCGCAAAAGCATTCAAATTTGATTCGTTCAATTTCTGTTGATTCGTAGACTTTAATCATTTCCTTCAGCGGAAATTTCGGGTGTCTGTTTATGAAGTCACGGTACTCGGTTAAAATTACAGAAAACATTATTTTTGTTTCCTGATATATGTCATCGTATTTAAGAACTTTGAGCGGAATCAGGATTGCGTTCTTGTTCAAAAGCCGTACCATTTCATCCATATTGCTTCTTGTTATTGTCTTATTCATGGTTAATCCTTTCTTTGAATCTCAGTTTTGTTGATTTGGAGCATAATAGAAATACATTGTCTGTATCATTTTGACCTTGTTGACTGCGTATATGTTATCTTCTGTTTTAATAACATAATTTTTTTGAACCAGTTCATCTAAAGCCTTTTTCAAGGTTTTCATACTATCAGCCGGAATAAGTTTATGCAGAGTTTCAAGCGAAACATAGTCGCATTCCGACAGATTTGCCATACGGGTAAGAAGTCCCTGGGCATTAGTGGATATATCCGGCAGATTCTCAAATTTTAAATTTAAAAATCCATTAGTTTTGATTTTCATAATTTAAATTCCTTTCACTAAAAAATTAACAAAATATACACAAATTTGGGAAAGGTTAATGATATAATCATTAACACAATGAACAATCGACATTGTTCGACAAAATTTGACAGTAACGATAAGGGGGCAATATATTTGTTTTTAATAAAATCTATAAATTCAGCTGATTATTTAATGCAATATTTTTCGAGCTGCACTTATCCTGATGTTCTTAAATTCTTTAAGGCTCATGACGTACAGAAAAGTGTTAAAAGAAAATTATATATGACGAATGTAAAAAATACAGAAAGGCAGGAATTAAGAAAATGAATGCAGTTATTTATGCACGTTATTCATGCGGACATCAGCGTGAAGAAAGTATAGAAGGGCAGCTTCGTGAATGCAGGGAGTTTGCATTAAAAAATAACTATTGTGTTATCGGTGAATACATAGACAGAGCTTACTCAGCCAAAACAGATAACCGTCCGGAATTTCAAAGAATGATTAAAGACAGCAGTTCAAAAAAATTTAATGCCGTCATAGTCTGGAAGCTTGACAGATTTGCAAGAAACCGCTATGACAGTTTGCATTATAAAATGATATTGAAAAAGAACATGGTTGATGTGATTTCAGCAACTGAAAAAATTTCCAGAGGTTCTGAAGGAATAATGCTTGAATCTATACTTGAGGGTTATGCAGAATATTATTCCGCTGAGCTTTCGGAAAAAGTAATACGTGGAATGACCGAAAATGCCTTGAAATGTAAATTTAACGGAGGATCTGTTCCAATAGGATATTACATTGATAAGAATAATCAGTATCAAATCGATGTAATTACAGCGCCGTATGTAAAGGACGCATTTGTTATGTACGCTTCAAATTTTTCAATGAAGGAAATTGCAGAATACTTAAAAGATAAGGGAGTACGTACAAGCAGAAACAAAATAATTAGTATACGGACTATGTCAACAATTTTCAGAAATCGTAAATACATTGGTGAGTATAGCTACAATGATATAGTTATACCTGATGGAATACCACAAATAGTTCCGTTAGAATTGTTTGATGAGGTTCAGAAAAAGCTTGATATGAAGCGAAGAAATTCCAATCCGGATATGAAAAAAAGATACATTCTTTCTTCAAAGCTCCGCTGCGGAAAATGTAATTCACTCATGTGCGGTGAATCAGGTACAAGCAAAACCGGAAAAGTTTATCATTACTATAAATGCTCATCTGTTAAAAGGCATTTAGGCTGTGATATGAAAAGTGTCCGGCAGGAGGATATTGAAAAAGAAGTCCTTGAATATGTTGTTCAGAATTATTTGACTAAAGAAAACATGGAAATCATTGTTCAACAGATTATGGAAATTAACAAAAAAGAAAACGCAGGTATATTGCTTTTAAAAAAACAATATACCTGCGTTAAAAGGAACATACGAAATATAGTTGACGCTATCGCAGATGGTTTTTATAACGATTCAGTGAAAGACAAATTACTGAATTTGGAAAAGGAAAAAGCTGATCTCGAAATGCAGATTGAGATTGAAAAGGAAAAAGTATCTAAGCTGACTTTAACTGAAGAACAAATCAGATACTGGTATTCAAATATTTTAACCTTGATTCCTGACAGTAAAAAGTTTATTTTAGTAGATACCTTTGTTGATGAGATCATATATTTTGATGACGAGAATGATTGAAAAAAGTTCAAGTGTACGGAATCTCGGCTCACCAAACTTAAATGCTAAAATCATCTGCTTACAGCTATATTGAACGGATAACGGAGTTATCCGCAAGTAGCTGTAAGAAAAATGATTTGACAGCGACTTGTACTTAATATTCAATTTTTTGTAATAATAAGAGAATCAGTGATTTAGGACTTGTTCTTTATTTTTGGTATTTGAAAAAATTTTTTGCATAATTTTACAAAGTCTGAGGTTGCCGGAAAGTTTCGGTAACCTCAGACTTTTTTCATTTTTGCGCAATGCTCACAGGAGTTATCTCTCTTTGCTATCTTATATTTAATAAGAAAAAGTAAAGATCTTTTTACTTAAATAAAAAGAAACACTGCCTTCTCCGCAAAAGTGGCAGTGTTTCTTTATAACATTTCATTTTTGGGGAAACCGCTTATAGCAATCACCTTTTTTCATATATAATTATAACATAAAAAAATAAAAAGTCAAGGGTGACAGTAAAAGTATTATTAATTGACAAAAACTGGTATATATGATATAATCTAAGGTAATTGGAGGGAATGAAATATGAGAAAGGTTAAATTATTAGCAGGTGCGATAATAGCAGGTGCAATATTGTTTGCCATGTCTGTATCGGCTGAAGAAA
>CATKAZ010000169.1 GCA_949745795.1 uncultured Oscillospiraceae bacterium
AAAAATAGAGATGACAAGGATTCTTATGCAAAGGATACCCTTGCTTTTAAGGTGCCTCCGGAGGCACATAGAAACAATAGAAGTGCTCAAAGACCACAGGGACGATACCCTCAAGAGCAATATCCACAGGGGCAGTACCCTCAAGAACGATACCAGCAGGGACAGTACCCTCAAGAGCGATACCAGCAGGGACAGTACCCTCAAGAACGATACCCGCAGGGACAGTACCCTCAAGAACGATACCCACAGGGACAGTACCCTCAAGAACGATACCCTCAAGAGCAATACCCACAGGGACAATACCCTCAAGGACAGCGAGCGCAGCCATCACAGCGGCAGAGTGCAGCTCACCGTTCAGGACAGCCTTTACATCAAAATAGAAACGGTGGACATACACGACCGAATAACCAGCGCAGTTCAGCGCAAAGATCCGGTAATGTGAATGGAGCACAAAGACGTCCGCCTCAGCAAAGACAAAACAATACAAACAGCAGGTTGAGAACACCTTCTGAAACGAGCAGAAAAAGACAACAGAAACCTTTAAATAATAATGTACAGCAGCAAAAGGTGGTAAAGGTGAAAAAAACTAAAAGGCGCAGCGGATGTCTTACAAGAATCTTGATGTCACTTATAGGATTATTTATTGTTTTATTTATTATATACTCCATTATTGCAATGCTGCTTATTAATAAAGTTAAGGTTGTTGAAGAAGGTGAAAGAATCGCTCCAAGTCATTCTGTTATGAGTTCATCAGATGTCAGAAATATTTTACTTATTGGTACTGATTCTCGAGGAGAGGACAGAGGACGTTCTGATTCAATGATTCTTCTTTCTATTAACAGTAAGACTAATAAAATAAATATGGTTTCTTTAATGAGAGATACATATGTTCAGGTTCCGGGGTATGGCGGCTGTAAATTAAATGCTGCATATTCTTATGGCGGTCCTGAACTTTTAATGGATACTATTGAAGAGAATTTTTATATTGATATTGATGATTATGTAACGGTCAATTTTATGTCATTTGCAAATATTGTTGATGCAGTAGGAGGCGTAGAAATTGAAGTTAATGATAGTGAAGCCGATGCCATAAATGTTTTGCTGGACAGCAAAGAAGGCGTTTCTATGTTTGGCCAGCCTGATGAGGATGATTACCTTAACGGCGGAGGAACATATAAATTAAACGGTAAGCAGGCACTGTGCTATTCACGATTAAGGAAAGTCGGAAATGCAGATTTTGAAAGAACAGAACGTCAGAGAAAAGTGTTAAGCGGTATTCTTAAAAATGCTGCGACTTTAAATCCCTTTAAGATTGGTTCTGTTGCAGGTGATGCACTTCCGTCAATGACAACAAATTTGAGTAAGGGAAGTATGTATTTATTATCCTTGAGATTACCTATATTTCTGTTAGGATATGATATAGAACAGCTTAGAATTCCGGCAGAGGATACTTACTGGGGATCGGATATTGACGGTGAATCGGTTTTGGAAATTGATTTTGATGCTAATATTGATATGATTAAAAAAGATTTGTATGATGAATAAGAATATTCCTGTCCGAAATTATATATTTCGGACAGGATTTTATTGTTAAAAAATAAAAATAATATTTTTTTGAAAAAATTTTCAAAAAAGTGTTGACAAGTAGACTTTCTTGTGATATAATTAATATCGTTGTTGAGATATTAGCTCAGTTGGCAGAGCATACGCCTTTTAAGCGTAGGGTCGAGAGTTCGAATCTCTCATATCTCACCACATCAATGAAAGAACTGGGATTATATAATCTCGGTTCTTATTTTTTTGCCTTGTCAAAAAAATTTTTTTCAGATAGAT
>CATKAZ010000170.1 GCA_949745795.1 uncultured Oscillospiraceae bacterium
ATGCTCTGAAAGCTTGATCATATCAGCAAATCCGGCGGTCATATACATCCACTCCTTTTGTTTTAATCTCGTTTAACAGCAGCTGATTTTTTATACCATTCAAATGAATAATATCCGCATCAACGCAAACTGCTCTTCTGATCGGTCGAATGATCTGTATAAATTCATCCTCATCTGTGATATCAGGAGCATCGACTGCAATATCAAGGTCACTGCCTATACCACAGTTCATTGTTACTGCGCTTCCGAATATGGTAATGCGCCGAATACATTCAATGTTTTTTGTTGCCTCGATCACTTTCTGCACCTCTTTTTGCATAGACGGAAAAACATATTTTAACGTGTCTGCGCCATCGCATCGTTTTGGAAACACATACATTACGCTCACCTCATTTCAATTTTATTATACCATATTTTCCACTTCCTATCAAGTATTTTTTCAACTATAATTTATCTTCCGCCCGCCTTTCCAAACAATTTTTTCTTGTAAACCGGCGCATGAACTTGCAGAGGACTCTTTTTTACGCACTCGCTTCATTGCGTTTCTGATATATTCAATTGCTGTTAAATTAGTTAAAAATGACGATAGGTAAGACTTTGATGTTATCTCCGCCTTTTCCCCCGTCCCACACCGTGCGTGATAGTTTCCCATCACACGGCGTTCCATCGGAAATTAAAATTATTGTTTTACATAGTTTTCAACTTAAAGAAAAAATTAAAGGATTTTATTCAGACCAGCTAAACAACGTAATTTGTTCAGCTTTGCAAGCTGCCTTTTATCAAGATTTAATTCTTCCAACAGCGACTTTATTATACTATCTTTTGTTGCATGGATTAAGTTGTGAACCTTATCTGTAACAAACATCAGATTAGAATATATATCGTTGCCGCCTTTGCTTATTGGTATAATATGATGACAGTGCATATACCCGATTTCGAGAAGTTGTCCGCTGACAGCGCATTTACCGCCCTGCCCACAGTATAATGACAACCGATTATCATTGTATTCAATGCTTTTCCCTCTGACAGGATTTCGCATAATATACGTTAAAATCTGCATATTAACTTTTTCCAAACGTTTATGTATAAAGGCTCTGCCGTCGGGAGTATATTTGTTTATCGCCGTTCTCAACATACTTGGCGGTCTGTGCTTAATATATCCTATCGGAGCAAGTGCCGTATCATATACATATCTTATTTGCTTACTGTCACCATATTTTTCTTGAATATAAGGTAAAATTCTTCGCCCTGTTCTCATTAGTCTTTTCTTTAGTCTTATAATAAGGCTCTTGTAGGACGAATAGCTGATTTTGAAAAAGTCTGCCGATACATGAGTTGCAATCTCGTAGTAATTGTGAACACCAATTACATAAGCGTTGTAACAGTCGACAGACGAGTGTCCGCTTCTGTTGCCTATCGGCTTCTGAACACTCTTTATTTGTTTGCACAGTACGTTTTTAATACGTTTTTCTGCTTTTTCTGATATGTGAGATTTTACGGTATATCTGGGTTTTCCGCTTTTGGTCTTTCCTTTTTGCACTAATCTTATCCGAAAACCAAGAAATTCTGAATAATGCCGTTTAAGATTGGTCACACTTGATTTTTCATCGCTGATTTCCAAATGCAGTCTTTCTTTCAGCCATTTCTTTGTTGCTTCAAAGATCTTGTTTGCGTCACTTTTCTTTCTGCAAAAGATTTTAAAATCGTCTGCATATCTAACCAAATGACATTCTTTAAGGTTACTTCTTTCACGGAAAGCATGAAATACTGGAGCTTTATCAACTTTTCCGTTATCCTTGCGAATAAACGGCTTGTTGTGTTTAGGAGGCATTTCTTCCCATTGACTGGCTATCCACCAATCAAGTTCATTCAGCACAATATTTGATAAAAGTGGACTTAATATTCCTCCCTGAGGAGTACCCTTTTCAGGTATGCCTATTCCCTTGATTTCTGCTTTTAGCATTGCGGATATTATGCTTAATAATCGTTTATCACGAATACCCAGTGTCCATATCTGTTTCAACAATTTTCCATGGTCAACATTATCGAAAAATCCTTTAATATCTATATCTACCGCATATCGCAGATTATCTACCTGCATATATTTGTAAACCTGTGCAATAGCGTGTTCCGTACTCCTGTTTGGACGAAAACCAAAGCTCTTGCTATAGAATTTTGCTTCGCATATCGGTTCTAAAACCTGTAAAATACATTGCTGTATCAGTCTGTCGCCAATTGTCGGAATTCCCAATGGACGTTTTTTCCCATTGGGTTTGGGGATTTCTATCCGCCTGACCATTTGCGGTTTATACCAGCTTAACCTTTTTCTCACATATGACACAACCCTTTCAGGCTGCCATTTCGCTATATCCTTAATTGTTTTTCCGTCTGTTCCTGCGGTTTTACTTCCTGAGTTTTTCTTGATGTTACGGTATGCAAGCTGTATGTTTTCTTCCGACATTATTATTGCGACAAGATTTTTGAATATCCTGCCTTTTTTACTGCCTGCATACAGTTTGTCCTGAATTACTTGAAAATTATAATACTCGGCGTTTCGCAGTTTTTGCCTTTTAGACTTCCCTTTTTTTTGTTGTCAAAGTCGGCTTATCCTCCTTTTGGATTTCAGCCTTTTTTAGTCTTACTCGAACCTTTGATTTACTATGCTTGCTTGTTTAATTTTATATTTCCGACTACAGCCCATCCCTCCACGGCTTATTATCACCGCTTCACAGGTACTATGGCTGCGCTTTCAACCGAATAAAAGCAGGTTATACTTCTTTTGTTTTCCCTGCTAACGCTTCACAGCGGACAATCGCTCTGCGTTTCGGTCTTTCCACGTTCCGATATTTCTATCTGTTCATATATCCTTAGGCATTTCCTTTAAGCCTGTATGCTTGACAGTGCCTGTAACACTGTAAGGGCTTTCATAACTTGTAATCTTACTTACCCTCACATACACCGCCAAAAGACGGCTTCGGCAGTTAGCCGATTACTGTTTTAGACTCGTACATTCGGATTTTTGTCAGTGCAGTCCTGCACATTCTCACCATAGATATTTTATAGCCCCCCGACCTATCACCCACGACCGCCTCCGGTTCGTTTTTGCCGTAACGATGTATTTTATTACTGTCGATACAGCGAGTGTGTACAGTCGACTTCAGCGTGCTGTGTCAGTCCCTGCGATTTGTCCGCAGTTTCTTCCAACGCAGTCTCAGGGGGAGCGTTTCGGGGCGTTACTCCGTCATTCCACTCCTTGAAATATCAGTTAGAAAATCTTGTGATTTTCCGTCACTTTTCCCTCATTGCAGGCTTACCCACAATTTGAGGTTATATGCGACAACGTGTCGCTTCACACAAATACAATTCATCTATTGCCGCAGCCGTATTTCCCTTGCCTAAAAGCTGATTGCTCATGTAGCTTAGAATATTAAACAGCAAGGTGTCCTTAAGCTTTTTGTTTGTGTCCATTAGTCCCTTTACTCCGAAGCATAAAAACTTGCTGTCCTTTATGTTCGTATGACCGTTAAAGTATTTGCTTTCCGCTCCTTTGCACATAGAGTGCAGTCCAAGACATATGTTCTGCAAATTTTCCTCTGTATACAAATGTTTTTTCTCATGATCGAATATCATATATTCCTTTTCAATAAGGTTGTACAGATCCTCCATAACAGGATAATCTTCCGGCTTGAGACTGTCAAGATCGGTCACATCGTCTATATCAAATCTCGCATACAGCTTCATCAACATAATTTCTATGGTGTCAACCTCTGCATCGGTAAAATCCTTATAGGTCCTGAAAAAGTCCTTGAGATATGATATGTGCTGACTTAATCTTGTTACCTTTCGGAATGTTTCAGGATTATCGTTATTATCATCGCAGGAATCAGACCTTGATTCCTGATCTTTTAAGGTGTGCGAAATGGGTCCAGCGTCACGCTGGTCGCCGAAGCTTTTCGGTTCTAACGGATTTATCATATATTCTCCCGACATTAGGTCAAGATATGTGCCGCCCAGATTGTCAGTAAGGTCCTTATATTCCTGTTCTGCGTCCAGAATTATCACGCTTTTCCCCGACTCCCTCATATTTGTCAGCACAAGCTTCATAAGGTACGACTTACCCTGTCCGCTGTTTCCGAGAATCAGAACATTGGCATTGGTTTTGTCATCGCTTCTATTATCAAAATCCACAAGAATGTTCGTACCGAATTTATCTCGTCCGATATAAAAACCTTTTTCATCGGTTTTGCCTGAATAGTTTAACGGATACAGATTTGCCACAGCGCTTGCAGGCAGTACTCTTTCAAACAGCGTTCCGAACGCATTGTGTCCGAATGGCAATGCCGACAGCATTCCTTCTTTCTGTCTGAGTATCAGTTTATCTACCGTAATCTTGGAACGGGTAAGCTCCATTAAAATATCCGATTGCAGTACCTTCAGTTTTTCTTCATCACTTGCTTTCAGTTCAAT
>CATKAZ010000171.1 GCA_949745795.1 uncultured Oscillospiraceae bacterium
CCGCTTATCAATCATTCATACGGTCCTGAAAAGGAATTTATCACTATTTCAAACGAGTCTGTTGATTCGGCATTTGACAAACTTGGCTACAGCGTATATGACGATAATCCGTCAATGCTGCTTATCAGAGAAGCGTTTAAAAACGCAAGTACGGTAATTGTATACATCGCTAAGGCAGGAACTAAAGCAACGGGTACTGGCGGAGGCTTGTCAGTTCAGGCGAAGTACGGCGGTTCAAGAGGAAACGCTCTCAGCTATTCGGTTACTGCAAATCCCGTATCAGGTTTTGACGTAAGCATTTATCTTGACGGTTCAACCGTTGAAGAATTTGAAGGAGTTACAGATGTTTCCGCTCTTGAAAACAGCAAGTACATAACATTTACGGCTGGCGAGGAAGCGTCACTTGAAGCGGCAGCAGGAATTACTCTAACAGGCGGCACGGACGGTACAGCGGCTAATGCTGATATTGCGGCGTTTCTTGACGATATGGAAAGCGTTAATTTCAACACTCTTGCGTTCCCTGTAACGGAAGAATCATTGCTTGCGGCATGTGTAACGAAAATAAAGTATCTAAGGGAAAATGTCGGCAGAGGTGTTAAAGCTGTTGTTCCCGATTACAAAGCCGACTATGAGGGCATTATCAACGTTACAAATTCCGTTGTAATAAACGGTGTTTCACTTACAAACGCACAGGCTTCAGCATGGGTGGCAGGAGCGGACGCATCAGCTTCAAACGTTCAGAGCAACACTCACAAAATCTATGTGGGAGCTGAAGCGGTAGCAAATGCTAAAACTCACGAACAGGCAGTTGCGGCAATTCAAAACGGTGAGTTTTTCTTCTCATATTCCGAAAACGGAAATGTTGTAGTTGAGTATGACATAAACAGTCTTACATCGTTTACAGACAGAAAAGACAAATCCTACAGTAAAAACAGAGTTTTAAGAGTATTTGACAGCTTTGCAGAATCTATCAGATTGAATTTTCCGCCGAATAAGTACAGCAACAACGAAACCGGATGGGACATTATGGACGGTATGGGAAGAAGTATTTTAAAGCAGTTTTTTGACGCAGGAGCGATTCAGAATGTTGATTATAACACCGATTTTGCGGTAGTCAGGGGCGAAAGCAAGGGTGACAGTACATATTTCAATGTAGGAATTCAGCCTGTGGACAGTGCGGAAAAGCTTTATTTTACAGTAAAGACCAGATAAGGAGGTTTAAATTATGGACAGATACAATGCAAATCCTGTAGCGCTCAGCGAGGGTCAAATATTTGTAGACGGAGTTCAGATTGCGGACGGAGTAAAATTTGAACTTAAGTTTACCCCAAAAGTATGGTCGGGAAAAGTGCTCGGAGAACGTTCCTCAAGCTCACGCTGGCTTGGTTATGAAATTACCGGAACCATTACCAGAAGAGTAATGACACCATGGTATAAGGAGATTGTTCAGAAATATCAGAAGGACGGTATAACTCCCGAATGTACGATTCAAGGGGTTATGGACGACAAAGGCTCGGACTTTTATCAACAATTCGGTTCTGACGTTGTTACAGCTGTGGGCTGTGTATTTACAGGTGATATTATGCTGATGGCTTTGGACACATCTTCCGATGGTGTCAGAGAGGACGCTATTTCCTTTAATGCAAAAGATGTGATTTAAGACGTATTATACGTCTAATTTTTATGTCCGAAAGCGGTCAAGACATAAAACTGCTCCGCAAAATAATAATTAAACGGAGGTCATAAAAATGACAAAGAATTTAAGCTATTTCATGAGAGAACAGAAGGAAGAAATCGTAACCGCTCCTGCACCGGAAAGTTTCGTAGATGAAAACGGAAACCGTCTGGAACTGGAAATCAAAACACTTTCCAATGACAAAATCAGAAAGATTCAGGACAATTACCGCAAGCGTTCTATTGCTTTGGATAATTCAGGAAATCCTTATCTGTCAAACGGAGAAGTTGTGTTCCAGACAGAAAATGATGTTAACAGAGCAATGAGGCATATTGTTGCCGAGGCTCTTGTTTATCCTGATTTAAAATCTAAGGAACTGATGGACTTCTACAAATGTTATGATATCAGCGAAATGCCTCTTAAAGTATTTCACAAGCCGGGAGAATACAGTCAGGTCTTTAATACCGTTATGTCTGTGCTGGGACTTATAAAAAAGGATGAGGATTCGGACGAAGTTAAAGACGCAAAAAACTAATAACCTGCAAGGGTTCGTTTGAATACTGGGCGCATGTATTATGGCAGCGTCACGGACTGCGTATGGAAGAGTTTGAACAAATGCCAAAACACACAAAGCTCTTCTATATAGCGTCCGAATTGTGTGAATTAAACGACCCTTGCAGG
>CATKAZ010000172.1 GCA_949745795.1 uncultured Oscillospiraceae bacterium
AAATTTCCGAAGAATACAAAATTGAAAAGTCAGAGTTGTCAAATAATGTATATGTAATATCTTTTGAAACGGAAGATAAAATGAATGAGCTTTTTGAGAAATCTGCTGAGTGGTATGAGAAAGGCATAATTAAAAATTCTTATAAAAAAATGAATATACAGTATGCTTGTGTATGGTCACATGAAGAAGATAAAGTTGAATCATGTACTGCTATACATATCGTTCCACAGGTTACATATCTTGTATACAATGAAGAAGATGTAAACGGAGATTCAAACGGTGACGGAGAAGTGACTGCAAACGATGCGGCTTACATAGCAAGAAAGCTTGCAGAACAGAATAAGAAAGATTTGGACTATCGTGCAGATTTCAATAAGAGTACCGATGTAACCGCTCTTGATGCTGCTGAAATAGCAAGGTATCTTGCCGAAAAGAGTATTAATCAATAATGACTTTTAAAATAAATTGAATAATTAAAAATAGCCCCCGTTTTAAACGGGGGCTAAATTTATACGGTTTTTTCCATCATATTAAATCCGGATGCCAATTTGTTCCATGTATCAGTGTCAACACCTTCTATGCCGTTATCGGTACCGCTGATTTTTTTAAAGGAATTAACAGCATTTTGAGTTTCTGTATTATAAACACCATTTACTTCCACAGGAATAATATTGTCAAATCTTAAACTTAAGGTATTCATAATAGTTTGTATAATATAGACTATAGGACCTGAACTGCCGGGCTTAAGAACAAAATTTGACGGAAAAACTTCCAGGAAGATAGCTTCTTTATTGAAATCAAGATAGACTTCTACAAGTTTTTGCCAGGTAGCACTGTCAATTTCACCTGTAACAGGCAGATTATATTCCTGCTGAAATGCTTTAACTGCCTGAGCTGTTTCTGGACCATAGGTTCCATCAGGAAAAATCCTCGGAATTTTTTCGTTATAGTGTGAAATACTGTATAAATAACGTTGAAGCTCTGAAACGTGTCGTGTTTTCTGATCTTCTGTATAAGCCATACTTGCCTCCTATTTAATAGTATAACCCGGATTTTGATACGGTCGTTTATCAAAACCGTATTTTAGGTCGGAATAAAGACCTGCAATTTCATTCCATGTTACTGCTCCTACCAGACCGTTTTGAGGAAGTCCGAATTGACGCTGAAATGCCAGTACAGAAGAACGGGTAACAGGGCCGAAATATCCGGTATTGTTAACAGCCGGAATGTTAGGATATGTTTGATTAATGAAAGTGAGGTACTCCTGAAGGCGTTTAACCTCTTCGTTAGACATTCCTTCCTTAAGAATATCACCTTGAAAGAGTATAACATCATCACCGTCATCAACAGGAATTGACTGTATAATTCCATCATAAGCTCTGTAAATATCAAACCACGTACCTCGATTTACAGTTCCGGTTTCCGGCAGACCGTAAACCCTTTGAAATGAACGGACTGAAGCTTCCGTTTCAGGACCGTAATAGCCAGTTATAGCAACAGGCATAATAGAATCGTAATAAGCGCCTATTACTGCCAAATAGTATTGTAAGGTTCTTACAAGCTGATCCTGCATACCGGGTATAAGATCTTCTTTATACTGTTTGTTGACTTCTTCAAGTCTAATACCTTCGGAATTAAGTTCACCCAATTTTTTAACGCTTACAAAAATATATGCTATTTTATACCATGTGGCTTTGTCTACTACTCCTGTTTGAGGCATATTGAAAATTCTTTGAAAAGTTTTTACAGCCTCTTCCGTCTGTACTCCGAAAGCGCCGTCTACATAGGTTATTTTTTGTATAGCAGGATAATTTCTGGAGATACGGTTTAATTGAATTTGTATTGTTCTGACATCATTGCCAAATGAACCCAGCCTTAAATCAATACCTGGATATGAAGGCGTATTGGTCATTACCTGTGCATCTCTGACGATGTCAATGTCATTTCCGTAATAATATTGCAGTATCTCATAGGGAGTCATACCTTGTTTTGCAAGATCCACAGTGCCCCATTGTGAAAGTCCGCTGCAAGTTACTGTTGTGCCGTTACAGAATTGTGTGAACAGCGGTTCAATGTTTCCCTGACGTCTTACATAATTACTAAATAATTCATCAGTAATTTGACTGATATTTTCAAAAATTTCACGTCCGTTTATAAATTTTTGATCATATTGAGTAGAATTTGTTATATCAAAATCGTAACCCTTGGATCTGTACCATTCTGTATAAATTCTGTTAAGAGCGAAGGTTGATATTACATAAATGTTTGCTCTCAGAGAGTTTTCCGGCCAATTAGGAAATATTTCGCTGCTTGCAACATTTTTTACATAATCCGGAAAAGTAACGCTTACATTTTCGGCATTTGAATCCGGAGTACCAAGATGAACAGTTATTCTTTCGGGAATAAACGGTAAACCTGTCATTGAAAAACCTCCTTATATTTCAGGTTCCTGATTACCATAGGATATAAAATTTCCACCGGAATCAAATGAATATGGTTCAGGAATTAAATTAAACGCCTGAATTGAGGTAATATCCTCAAATATAGGTACATTACGGCTTACTTCCCTGTAATATCCTTTAGCATAAACCGCAATATCATAAACTGAATAATGGTTAAAATCCTGAGGTTGATTTCCGCTCCCCTGAGCTGGTGCGGAGAGTCTGAAAATTTCAGTATCACCGTTTATATCTGTTGTAGACATACTGATAATTTCTTCATTACCATTATATCTTCTTGAAATAGTTACTGCTGCATTGGGTACAGGAATACCATTGCTTCCGGTTCGGACAGTAATTTTCAAATAGCCCCATTTGTTTTCCAAAGGATTTGAAGAAGGCGGAGTTTGTTCTGGTACTTCGCTGTGTTCCGGCGGAACTTGAATATTGTAATCCGGCATTTCAGCTTCCCGCATTTTTGTATTATTATTTGTTTGACCGTCATCGTAGCTTACAACTGCTTCTGGTTGAGGACGTGTACTTACGCTGTCCATCTGCATAAATACAGGTATTTCCGGAGGGGGATATTTTTTTTCAATATCTTCCGTATCATGAGTATAATCAGAAGCTTCTTCATTTTCGGCATTATAATCCATAATTTGTTCATATTGTTCTAAGGGTTCGGTGTTTTCCGGTTTTGGTTCCGATTCCGGTATCTGTACAGGATTGTTAATAACTTCCGGTTTTGGTTTAGTTCCATAAAGTTTCATCATTTCATTTCTGTATTTTTCGGCAGTTTCCTTAAAGTTTGAATTGTTCAATATATCTCCCCCAGTCAGCGGATAAAGTTTTCACTAGCATGTATATGTGCATTCATGAGAAGATATGCAAAAAAAGAGCAGTTAAACTGCTCTTTTAAATAAAAATTATTAA
This sequence comes from uncultured Oscillospiraceae bacterium, assembly GCA_949745795.1. Classification (GTDB taxonomy): domain Bacteria; phylum Bacillota; class Clostridia; order Oscillospirales; family Ruminococcaceae; genus Porcipelethomonas. The sequence goes on from CATKAZ010000172.1 coordinate 3,372, forward strand.
TTTGAAAATAATTGAACCCAGTAATATCCATATGTGGAATTCGGGATATAAATACATCCGATACCGATTTTAGTATATTCATCATCAATCATTTTTTCATAATGCCCTGCTGAATTTTTCCAAAGATCCATAGCCATTTGAGGTGAAGAACCTCCTGCCGCAGCGTTTCCTGCCGCAATGTTTTCCGCTGCTGACATCCATGTTAAATTGAAATCATCCAGTACTGTGTAGAATGATCTTTTATTAGGACGTGTATGAGAAAAAGAAGACGATGATTCTCTTGCCCTAACCATTGCAGCGGCTGTAAGACCCTCATCAAATTTAAGAGGCGCTATGCCCTTCTTAGCACGCTCAGCGTTTGTCATTTCAAACATTTTTGTAATATTGTAATTATTAGCAAGTCTAAAAGCAATAGCGGCCGCATCGGAAGCAGTTACTTTTTTATCTCCGGTATAGTCTGCGTTAAGCGGAATCGAAGCGCCATTTTGTTCAGCAAGCTTTCTTGCTATAAAAGCGGCGTCTAAAGCAGTCACCTTACCATCTCCGTTGGCGTCACCGACTAAGACTTCAGCAGCGCTGACAGTACTGTTAAAATCGGATACGGAAGAAAGTGAATAAAGAGTGGCTGTACCGAGCAACGCAGATAAACATAAAGCTGTTAATTTTTTTAATTTCATATTTTGAAACCTCCTTTTTTTAAATATTTTACCACTATTTTTATTATTTGTCAATAACAAAGAATGTATAAAAAAGAGCTCCCATTGCCGTCACCTGACAATGGGAGGTAAAGGTCAAGTATGATAAGATTTTGTGCAATCAGATTACCATTTTTTGACCATAAATATAAATTTCATAAAATTTAATAATTCGAATTATTTGCTTGCGATTGCAGCCTGAGCAGCAGCAAGTCTTGCAATTGGAACACGGAATGGTGAGCAGGAAACATAAGTCAAACCGAGCTTGTGGCAGAATTCAACAGATGAAGGATCGCCGCCGTGCTCACCGCAGATACCGATGTGCATTTCAGGACGAACTTCCTTACCCTTCTTAACAGCAACATCCATAAGCTTGCCTACACCTGTCTGGTC
>CATKAZ010000173.1 GCA_949745795.1 uncultured Oscillospiraceae bacterium
CAGCAAAATCAATGGCTAAAGCAGAAGGTATGATTAAATAATAATTTTTATAATAGAGTATTTGCACATTAGTACAAATACTCTATTAATTTTTGTGCAGATATACAAAATTATAATTATTGTTGCTAAAATATAGTAATTTCAAAAAAACTATGATATAATGTAAATGGATATAATTACCAATTATAATTTATATAATGGAAAATAAAATCATGGAGGATAAAACAATGAAAAGATTTAAAAATTTTCTTAAATTTGCTGTTAGCGGAATACTAGCAGTTAATTTGGTGAGTATTTGTCCTGTTAGGGCAGAGGATGTCAATCAATATGGTTTAGGTGATGCAGTTGTTTCTGCAAATGAAGAGCAAGCTTTTTTTAGTCAGTATGGTGCATCATATAATGATAACATTCTTGAAGGTGCTGATGGTGCAATACAATTGCCAACATCAGTCGATCTATCAACTTCGCCTTATTTCCCTGCAATTGGCAATCAAGGTTCAATAGGGTCGTGTGTTTCATGGGCAACTACATATTATCAGTTTACATATGAAGCGCATAAATTAAATAATATTGTTACAACGAGTGAAAATACATATTCTCCAACTTGGACATTTAACTTGACAAATGGAGGTTTAAATGCAGCATCATTTTTTACAGATGCATATAATGTATTAATTAACCATGGTGCATTGACGATGAAGGATATGCCGTATAATAGCAATAATTATGATTATTCATGGTCAACAGATACAGATGCGATGATAAAAGCGTTAAATACTCGTGCATCTTCTATAGGTCATGTTGGAATTTTAACGTCAGGTGCTACAATTACTAACAATAAAGACTCTAATTTAAATGTGGTAAAAAGTCTTCTTAACTCTGGAAAAGTTTTAATGGTTAGGGGAGCGGCTAATTTCCAACTTATGAATTGGTCTTATAAGAATAGATATGGATCTACTAATGAATATGTTGCATACAGAGCTTCTAATTCAGCAGATGGTCATGCTATGACAATAGTGGGTTATGACGATAATGTTTGTTGTGATGTAAATGGAAATGGAACAATTGAAGAATGTGAACGCGGTGCGTTTAAAATGGTAAACTCATACGGAACAAGTTGGAAAAATGGTGGAAGCGTTTGGGTATTATATGATGCATTAAATAAAGTAAGTGCCAATACGATAAATAAATGGGAAGACCGAGAGTTGGGTCAAAGAGTACCTATATTTCAAAGAAATGACGACTTTGGGAATAGCTTCTATTTTATGAATGTTGAAAATTGTGAAGTAGGTCTTGTAGGATTACTTTCAGTAAATACTTCGTATAGAAATAAGTTAAGTACATCTATTTTCAGAAGTTCAAATAGTATATATAATTCGTCAAATTCTACCGACTTCTTTAATGACAAGTATTCAAAATATAATGAATATATAGATAATATTGTAGAGTTTAATGGAACTTTAGTTCAAGATTATGGAGATTTAGATAAGCCATTAAGCATTTGTTCAGAAGGCTATTATTATGGAATCAAGGTTAATAATAAAAAATCAAATTTGAATGCAACAATAAATAATATATCATATAAAATTATTGATAATTTATCTAATACTATATGTGATTTTAATGATTTATCAACTTTATCAAATGGTGATAGCAAAACTTTAAGTAAAAAAATACAATTACAAAAGGGGGATATAAATTATGATGGAGTTTTAACTTCAGCAGACGTTGATTATATAATTAATTACGTATTAGAAGCAGGCGAGTTATCAAATATACAGTATTATCTTGCTGATTGTAGTGGTGACAATATGGTAAATAGTGTTGACATTGTAGTATTGAGAAAAATGCTTATGTAATTTAAGGAGGAAATTGTTATGAGAATCAAAAAAGTATTGACAGCCATGATAGCAGGTGTGATGTCCATGTCGATGGTAGGAAGCTTAGCGGTTAACGCAGAAGAAACAGAGAAGTTGTATACTTTTTCAGAACTGCTGGAAATGAGTAAAGAAGAGTTTTTGGAATTAGAAGGTGCGGACGTTTGCTATAGTACCGGTGGAATATTTGACAGTGATGAAGAAATGGTAGAGTACCATTATGATTCCGGTTATTACGAGGTTATTTTTAGATGCAATGCCAGAAATAGTAATGATGGAATAGACACCAGATATCAGCCGTATATAACAGAAAAAACTGTTATGAAGTTACTGGATAACATTGAGTTTGAAATGGCAACTCCATTAGAAGGAGAATATGGAATGCCAAGACTATCCATTGTACATAAATTCCAAGGTCGTTCAGATGAAGAAGAAAATAATGATAACAATGTGTTAAAGTTTAGTGATGCAGATAGATTATATAATGCTAAGCTTTATTATTGTTTAAAACAAGCAGCATATTTTATGCCATATTGTAGTTGTATGGATGGTAGTGCGACAGGTTTAGTGGCCTACGGCGAAGCTAACGGGGATGATAAATTAACAGCAGCGGACGCAGCGTTTATAGCAAGAAAGCTTGCAGAGCAGAAAGCAGATGAATTACCCGAAACAGCAGATTTTAATGCAGACGGTAATATAACAGCTTTGGATTGTGCAAAGATAGCTCAGTTTTTAGCAGCGAAATCAATGGCACAAGCAGAAGGTATGATTGAATAATAATATTTACAATAGGGTATTTGTGTAAATGTGCAAATACCCTATTAATTTTTGTGCAGGTATACAAAAATATGATAACTATATTAAATCTATAGACAAATCAGGGTAAAAGTAGTATAATAAAAAGGTAAAAACATACTATATGTAAAAGTTATAGTAAATTACATGAATTGATAATTAAAATTAAAATGTTTTCTGCCGACTTTTAAAGTCGGCAGAAGTCATATATAAGTATATTTGGAAAAAACAGGAGGAAATTATTATGAATAAAGTAAAAAAAATCATATCATTTTTATCTGCAGTTACTATTTTAGGAACGGTTGGAGTGGTTAAATCTTCAGCTGCGGTGTGGGGAAGTTCAATATCTCCCAGAACGGTATCAAACGGAAACTTAGTATTAAGTGATGTAAATGGATATATGATGTTTGATAATGATTATGAAATAAACGCATATAAAAGGGATAATTTTACATTAAGTCTAATTGCTGGAGAAAGTATAGAAATTACAAATGAATTATTGGGAATTTCCGAAGAATACAAAATTGAAAAGTCAGAAGTGTCAAATAATGTATATGTTATATCTTTTGAAACGGAAGATGAAATGAATGGGCTTTTTGAGAAATCTGCTGAATGGCATGAGAAAGGCATAATTAAAAATTCTTATAAAAAGATGAATATATGGTATGGCTGTGTGTGGGAAAAAGAAAAAAATCAAATAGCTCAATGTGCAGCTATGCATACTACTTCGCAGATTACATATCTTGTATACAATGAAGAAGATGTAAACGGAGATTCAAATGGTGACGGAGAAGTGACTGCAAACGATGCGGCTTACATAGCAAGAAAGCTTGCAGAACAGAATAAGAAAGATTTGGACTATCGTGCGGATTTTAATAAGAGTACCGATGTAACTGCTCTTGATGCTGCTGAAATAGCAAGGTATCTTGCCGAAAAGAGTATTGGTTAAGTTGTATAGCTTGAATGGAGTTGATTATTTATGAAAAAAAAGAAAGCGATATTAGGAATTGTATCTGCAATGGCAATAATAAGTACAGTTGGGGTGTCTTCGGCATCAGCATTTAAATTAAATCTAGCACCGCCTGATTATGTATGCAACGGAAATAAAGTTGTAAGTGATGATAATACAATAATGGAATTTGAAGACGGAACTAAAATTGTTACATTTGAGGGTGAAAGATGGGGATTTAAATTATCTCTTATTACTGACAATGGAGTGGAAATTACAAATAAAGTTTTGGAAATCTCCGAAGAATACAAAATTGAGAAATCTGAAACATCAAATAATGTATATGTTATTTCCTTTGAATCGGAAGATGAAATGAATAATCTTTTTGCGCAGTCTTCAAAGTGGCTTGATGATGGCATAATTAAAAATGCTTATAAGCAAATGCATATATATTATGGCGGATTCTATGGTTATGTTGGCGGAGAAGTTATGCGTGATGCACTTGGACGTGTAAATTTAATAACCGGCGAAGCAAATCAGGTTCTCCAAACAACTTATTTAGTATACAACGAAGAAGATGTAAACGGAGATGCAAATGGAGATGGTGAAATAACAGCAAATGACGCAGCTTATATTGCAAGAAAGCTAGCGGAACAAAATAAAAAAGATCTTGATTATCGTGCAGATTTTAATAAGAGTACCGATGTAACCGCTCTTGACGCCGCTGAAGTAGCTAAATATCTTGCTGAAAAGAGTATTGGTTAAGTTGTATAGCTTGAATGGAGTTGATTATTTATGAAAAAAAAGAAAGCGATATTAGGAA